>JAHEHB010000164.1:2879-11031 GCA_024644775.1 Deltaproteobacteria bacterium | reverse complement strand
AATTCTTTGAAAAGACATTTCAGGAAATGTCCATAAGCGGGATCTCAGCAAATGAAGCGTTAGATAAATACAGAGCGATTGTAACGGAAAAGATCCATCCGGATACGGACGTTGTGGATGCCTTCACGCTCCTAAAGGAAAAAAATATACGGATCGCTCTTCTATCCAATGAAAGCGTGCATCGCGTGGATACTTATATGGAAAAAACCAGCCTGAGGCATTTCTTTGATACCATCATTGTTTCCGAGGATATTGGAATCGAAAAACCGGATCTTCGCATTTTTGAGGAAACATTGAAACGGTTAAGTATCAAAGGCGATGAAATGGTAATGTTCGGAGATAACGATATATCGGATGGTGCCAGCAAAGAACTAGGAATATTCTTTGTTCTGGTCACAACTTACAGGAACAAAGATTGGGTCTGGGAAAAAGGAGCACCCTATACGCCCGATTATATCATGCAAAGAATAAACAGAAAAAATATAGCCGTATTCTTGGATAAAATAAGCGGTCAATATTAATCAAACCATCTGAAAACATTAATGAAAAATGTTTATCCCAATTCACTCAGACAGTCACACACCCACGAATCGGATCACCTTCAAAGCCTATTCCAGTAAACAACTGGAGCTAGGTAGTGCGCATCCAGAAATGGCCAAATTCCGCAATATCGGTGTTGGCTCCGAATTTTAATCCTTAAAATACTCGATGTATGGATGCCTGTCCCGATTTTTTTCATCGGGGTGGTTAATCCGCCGGAGGCGGACGCCCACCTTGATCTTGCATCCGCCTTGGCGGACTCATTCCTGGACGGGCACTAGGTAAATAACCGCATACTCCAACACGCCATTACCGGACTCCAAACATGTTACGGCGCCATTTCGTAAGGCAGAATGTGAAGACTTTTTTCTTGGAAAGTAATCGTTACTTCCTCACCGGCGTTAAAAACAATCTGTTCCTGAGGATTGGCAACTTCCACAGTGAGGGTATTTTTTGCCACGTCGATCACATACACCATTTGCGAGCCAAGGTAAACCGCCTCTCGAACTGTTCCAATAAGGGTGTTCGGCTTTTTCGGCTCCAGAGCTACAGACTCCGGTCGAATTACAATAAGGGCTCTTTGCCCTTCAGAGAAGGTGCCTTTTTGCACAGAAACTTGAAACTTTTTCCCCAGTATGTCGAGTGCAGCCTGATTATCGGATACCATGCTTGTAATATGACCGTCTAGAAAGTTCGCTTTGCCAATAAAATCAGCCACAAACCGGTTAACCGGGTGAGCATATATATCTTGAGGCGTCCCTGTCTGCATAATGATCCCTTTGTGCATGATAACCACGCGATCTGATAAACTCATCGCCTCTTCCTGATCGTGGGTCACATAGACAGTTGTAATACCGACCCGCTGCTGCAGTTTTCGGATCTCAAGGCGGGTGGATACCCGCAGTTTGGCATCGAGGTTGGACAGGGGCTCATCCAGTAAAAGCACTTTGGGTTCCATAACCAGGGAGCGGGCCAGACTGACACGTTGCTGCTGGCCACCGGAAAGCTTATCGGGCGTGCGTTCACCCAGTCCTTCCAAACCGACAAGCCGCAGGACCGCTTCGGTTTTTTTGTGAATACTTTTTGACGTTTGCCGATGTATCTTTAATCCAAAGGCGATATTTTCAAATACCGTAAGATGTGGGAAGAGGGCATAATTTTGAAATACCATGGTGGTGGGTCTCTTGTTGGGTGGTGTTGTGCTCACTTCTTCGCCATCAATCAGGATCTTCCCGGATGTGGGGATCTCAAAACCCGCAATCATTCTCAGTGTTGTAGTTTTTCCACAGCCTGATGGGCCTAAAAGGGTGACGAGTTCTCCATCTTTTACTTCAAGATCAATATGATCTACCGCTCTAAAAGCATCTTTTCCGCTTCCAAACATTTTAACAAGGTTTTTGAGAACCAAATAATCCAGCCGCATACCCTGATCTTTCAGTTTTTTTGAGTTATTCAACGATAGCCGTGGCCCTCGCCCCCTTACCAATTTTGTTGACGATCAGTTGAATAACGCCAAGGGCAATGAGAACGATGAAAATGAGAAGCAGGCTCATGGCTGCCGCCTGGGCATACTGGCTATTATCCACAAAGCCCAGAATAGCTACGGTAATCAGGTTCCATTTGCCTGATACAACAAAAATAATCGCACTGATGGCGGTCATGGCTTTAACAAAACTGAAAGCTAAGCCCGAGAAAAAGGCAGGTGCAATCATCGGCAGTGTAATCTTTCTGAATGTCTTGCCACTAGTGGCACCTAAATCGGTAGCCGCTTCCTCAATAGCAGGATCGATCTGATGAAGTGCTGCAATACCAGCGCGTATACCAACAGGCATATTTCTGAATATGAGCAATAGAGTGATAATCCAGGCGGTTCCGGTCAGAACAAATGGAAACAAAATGGATCGTTGATTAAATGCCAGGATGTAACCGATTCCTACGACGGTACCCGGAACAGCAAACGTCAGCATAGACACAAACTCCATTAGCCCGCGCCCGATAAATTTTTTCCTGATAATCAGAAAGGCAATGAATACCCCTAGTACGCCGGTTATCGGGGTTGCCAGTGTGGAAAGGATCAAAGAATCGATGATATAATCCTTACCTACCTGAAACATCTCAATATAGTTCTGGAGTGTAAGGGTTGGATCGACACCCCAAAGTTTTTGGAAAGATCCATAGATAACCATTCCATAAAAGAGGAAAACAACTCCTGTAAACAGAAAGCAAAGCCCATAGACCGGCAGTTTGATATACCATTCAAGCTGTTTAATTGTGGCACTGGTGGGCTTTCCTGTGACCGTTACATAAGATTTTCTCGAAACCCAATATTTCTGCAAAAAAAAGGCAGTTACGGTCGGCAACAGTAGAAGAATTGCCAGGGTAGAGCCTCTAGAAAGATCATACATACCCGTTATTTGTAAAAAAGCTTGCACGGAAAGTACCCTGAAATTTCCGGAAATGACCATAGGATTTCCGAAATCGGCCATAGACTCGATAAACACCAGAAGCCAGGCACTGGCAATACCGGGGATAGCCAGTGGCAGGGTTACTTTGGAAAAAACCGTCGCCCTTGAGGCGCCAAGATCCATGGCCGCTTCTTCCAGGGCCGGATCGATGGCCTGAAGTACCCCATGAAGAACAAGAAACGCAATGGGACCGTAAGCGATGGTTTCGACCAGAACCAATCCCCCCAACCCATATATCGAGTATTCACCGATAATCTTTTCGACGATGGGAGTGAAACTGCCTGATCTTCCAAACAACAGAATGGCTGCCAGGGCAACGACAAACGGTGGGGAGATAATAGGAAACGTTGCTGCCAGCCGGAAAAACCGTTTACAAGGTATCGGTGTTCTGGTGATGGTGTACGCAAAAATAAAACCAAGCAGCGTTCCGGCAGAAGCGGTTAGTACGCCAAGGAGCATACTATTTAAAAAAGGCTGATAATAGTATCTTTTTGAAAAAATTGCCCGATAGTTTGATAGGTCAAATTGTTTATCAAGGATCAAACTGGTCTTAAAGACCATGAATATGGGAGAAATCACAAAGATCAATAGAAAATAGAAGATGGCAAGAATCGACAAAAGAAGAAGCGGTTCTTTCCATATTAACCGCAAATTTCCGAGTATCTCCCGACTTTTTCCGGTCATAATGATCTTAAATCATTTAACGGTTCGAAAATTCTACAAGCAATTGATCACAAGTTTCGCATCCCTAGTTTTACTCGAGTACCTGTTCTTTCTTACCCATTATTCCATCATTCCAATTGGCGTTTAGCCTCTGTCTGAAAAAAAAATCCCTGCCGCGAGTTAGATCAGCAGCAGGGATCAATTGGGGCGAACCTACCGTATTTACTTACCAATGCGATCCCTCCAGGCCGTGATCATTTTACCCTTGTTCTGGCCGGCCCAGATGTGGTCATACTTGATCAATTTAACCTGATCGAGGGTGACAGAGCCTTCTGCCACTTTCGCCTTGGGATTGACCGGCAAACGATTATACTTCTGAAAGAGATTTTGAGCTCTTTCCGTGAAGCACCAATCGATAAATTGTTTTCCGAGTTCCGGTTCAGGCCCTCCTTTGATAAGAGATAATCCGCCGATTTCGTAGCCGGTGCCTTCTTTTGGGAACGTCATAACCACCGGATAACCTTTATTGACACCCTTAGCGAGAATGTCGTGGGAAAAAGCGATTCCCACAGCGACTTCTCCTAGTCCGACCATAGGGATACAGCCGGTTCCGGATTTTGTGTATTGATGGATGCTTTGTTTATCAAATTTTTCCCACCAATCAAGGGTCTTATCAAGTCCTAACATCTGAATGAGGGTGGCGTAGGTAGTGTAAGCCGTACCGGAGGTATAAGGATAGGCCATGGCAACATTTTCGGCATAAACAGGGTTGAGAAGATCATCCCATGAGGTGGGGGCTTTAATCCCCTTTTCCTTTAGGAATTTCGTATTGGTAACAAATCCGATGGCACCCGAATAGAATCCCGTCCAGGACCAGTCTTTGGCGTGAAGCTTATCTGTTAGTTCGAAATCTGTTTTGGGTGTGTAAGGGGCCAACAATCCTTTTGTGGCCGCATTGATGTGTGACGTATTGGATCCTGCATGCCAGACACTCGCCTGCGGATTTGCTGCTTCTGCTTCCACCCTGGCTAGAACCTCTCCCGACGACATTCTCACCCATTCCACATCAATTCCTGTTTCTTTTTCAAAGACTTCTATGTAATATTTTGCCTCTTCGGTATCAAAGGCCTCATAAATATGGAGCACCTTTTTCCCTGCTTGACCCGTTGCAATCGTGGTAAGCACCAAACAAGCAACGAACAGCAACATGAATCGTACCCTTCTCATAAGCACCTCCTCTGTTATAAGTTTCCTGGAATCCCAACGCTGAACATCTCTATTTCCTAATATATTAACGATTTTGTCAAGGATTTTGACCACACTGAATTCTTAAAGAAATTCAACTTCCAGGGATAAAGTGATGTTCTCTCCTGGGTTGAACAGTTCAGGGTTCAACATCCAGTGAGTTTACCAGATGCGTGCTTGACTTGTACCTGGCTGCAGCGTACTGTTTTTCTCAATATTAGGAGGTAATTTTCAAATGTTACGTCGGTCAAAAATCAGCTTAAATAGAATCGTTTTTCCGGACCGAAGCCTTAAAGAATTTTTCAAATTCAGTTCGGGTGTGGGCTTGAACAAGGTTGAACTACGCAATGATCTTCCAGGTATCGGTATAATCGATGCGTATACTCCAAAAAATGTTACGGAATTATCGGAACAATTCAATATTAAGATACTTGCGATAAATGCACTACAGAAGTTTAATCTCGGCGCCGTCTTATCGGATGCTCTGGAGGAATTAAGTGAATTGATCGGCCTTTCAATTTCTATAAACTGCGAAGCGATCGTTTTGGTCCCCAACAATGATGTAAACGATAAAAGAGGGGCGGATACCATATTTAAGGAAACCGTTACCGCATTGAAAACGTTTGGGCCCTTATTTGAAGACAGCGGCATATTGGGTTATGTGGAACCACTGGGGTTTGGGGAATGTTCCCTGCGTTCAAAGGTTACTGCGATCCGCGCGATTCAGGAATCCGGCTACGCGAACTATAAAATTGTTTATGACACATTTCATCATCACCTTGGACCGGATACTGCAGACACGTTCGAAAATGGCGATGATATTTCTTATATCGGAGTTGTCCATGTATCCGGATTAGAAAGTGATATACCACCTCATGAATATAAGGATAGCCACCGAATTTTAGTGACTGCTAAAGACAGACTCAATAATCTTGAACAACTGGAACAACTTCAAAAGCTGGGTTATGACGGAGACATTTCCTTTGAGCCTTTTGCCAAAGAGCTTCAAACAATGGAGATCGAAGCATTAAAAGCAGCGATAAATGAGAGTATAGACCATATTCTGAATCAATAAATGTTGCACTGAACCGGAGTGTGCGATCTTTACAACGGTAATGAAGTTGGCAGTCACACGCGCACGAATCGGATCACCTCCAAAGCCTATCCCGGAAAATAATTCGATAGTACAGATATAGTTAATTGGTTGATTCGTTGACTGGTTAAGTGGTTGCAAATATAGATTTATCCGATATTTGCGAAATAATTGGACACCTGGCGTTTTAAGAATTTTAACACACTGAATTGATTGATATAATTTAAGGCTTACAATATCCCCGATTCTCTTGCCAAGGGAAAATCGGAGCCGTTGCTTACCCCAGTCCACCGATAACCTTCTGGTCGAAATCGATTATCGAGCCGGTTATCATCTGTGCTTGTTCACTGAGTAGATAGGCCGTTAGATAGGCCACATCCTGAGGGCGTAAGATTCGTCCAAAGGGTTGTTTTTTCTCGACCTGTTCCAGCCAGTTTTCCGGTTGGCCCGACTCGATCTGAACCTGATGCTCATTGGGCGTATACATCCAGCCAATGCTGATCCCGTTCACGCGAATACGGTCAAAGCGAAGGGCATTGGCCACATTTTTAGTAAAGGTGGCCAATGCCCCTTTTGAAGCAGAATATGCTGTCAAGAAAGGGTATCCCCCGTGTGCGCAGTCGCTGATAATATTGACGATACTCCCCGGGGTTTTCTTTGTTTTCATGAACCGCACCACTTCTTGAGTTAAAATAAACGGCGCCCGGACATTCACATTGAACAGAAAATCCCAGAGCTTTACGGTCGTATCTTCCAGGGATCCCCTGCGGGTCGATCCAGCTGCATTCACCAGCCCGTCGATTCGTTGATAGCGTTCTTTGCCATGTTGAACCACCCGGCGGCAGTCTGCTTCCTTGACCAGATCCGACTGCACATATTCACAGAGACAGCCGGTTTCAAAGACCTCCTGGGCAACCGCTTCGCCGTTCTTCTTATTGCGACCGCAAATGATCAGCCCGGTTGCCCCCTGTTTGGCAAGATGCAACGCAATCTGGCTGCCCAAACCCTGAGTTCCGCCGGTGACGATGAAGACCCTGCCTTCCAACACCCGTTCGGACATAAATCCTCCATTATCTTGCTCCATTTTTATTAACAGTCGAAACGAAGTGTCATTGTATGTTAACGTGACATCACAATACACTGGAAGCTATTGTTCCTTGACATAGAAACATGATTTTTCATATATTTTCAATATGAAAAATTTAAATGGAGGCGTTAAGATGTCTTTTGATGTCCAAGATGTGACTCAGGCACTTCGTGATGGATACACGTTGGCCATTGCCGACCGGGTGTTGATTGATCCGGAACCGGGAACGTTGGTTTCCAGGGTGGAGGCGCTGTTGGCAGCAATGCAAAACGATGCCCCTGTGGATCAGATTTGCCGAACATTGATTCGCCTTGGAATGAATTTTGCCGGACGGGACGCGGAGATCGTGGGCTACGGTGCGCAAGAGGCCGATACGGCGTTGGAAATCGTTCTGTCGACTATCGACAGCCTGGAGGGTGACGCAGCGGAAGCCATGAGCAATGTGGTGACTGAATTCATAACCGATATGACATCGGTAAATCTGGCCGATAGCCTTCCCGGACTTTTGGCCGAGCGAATTGAAGCAGACCTGGACATCGGCAATCCAGGCCGCTCCTTTTTGATGCGTTTAAAGACACACATGCAAAACGGTGTTTACTGGCGAATGATCGGCGAGGGATACTGTAAATTTGGCAACGATTTTGCCCGCGGACTGGAGTATCTCCGACATTACGGCTTCTGTCAAGTTTCCACCAACCCGGTGCTCGCAGCAAAGGCATTTGACGAAGATCCGGATCTGACCGACCAGCTGAAAATCGAGATTGAAAAACACGCGGATTGGAAGCAGAACCCGAATTCGCATTCCGATGATATCGCCATGGCGGCGACACTGATTGCCCTTTGGCCCAACCTGTCCATCTTTCGCCCCTTATCGCTGTATACCCGGTTGAAGGATTACATGGTGAGCTTTCAACTGAATCCCAATATTGCCCATTTGGCCGATGCAAGCATCGATGATGCGCGTAATGCTTATGAGGTGGCAGCCGGCTTTCTAAAGGGGTATGATCGTCTGCTGGGGCTGGGCGACCGTTCGGGCGATATAGGGCCTTGCATTGTGTT
>JAHEHB010000164.1:0-2869 GCA_024644775.1 Deltaproteobacteria bacterium | reverse complement strand
GGAAGCCACGAATCCGCAAGAAAGATAACCACGGTGCTGAATTCTGAAGGGATCGGTACGAACAATACGGTGGTTTATACGGTGGCTCAGGAAGTACAACTCGTTCTCGATGCGTTTGAAGGGAAGGCCAAGGCGTTAAAAAGCGGCAAACAGGTGGTACGAACCTATGAGACGAATATGGGCGGCCGATTTGTGAGCCATCTGCGAGAAGTAGAGGCGGAGAAAATTTTTGTTACCGCCGCCGAGAAAGTCGGTGAGGGAAACGCCATAGAGATACTAGACGCCCTTGCGGCGTCGCTGGGTGTGGATGATGCAACATTGCAGACGGTGGTATCTGCCACCGTGGCTGAAAGGGCTGAGGCGATTTGCGCATTTAGATTCCTCAAGACCCTGGATATGCCGGAAGTGCTGAAGGCGGCCGACGCAGCCGGGATGTCTCCTGAAACCTTAAGATTGCTGGAGGAAGATCTGAAGAAGGGCGGCACGCTGGTGGCCCGGCGGGTCTACGGGATATTCTATGCGACGGAGAACCGGCCAAGGTGGATAAGCTACTTACAGAAAACCTACGACCTAACCGAGGATCAGGCGAAGTGGATTCTTGAGTCTATGGACGTGCTTCCGGCTTCTAAGAGGATTCCGGAGGATTCTTTCCATACACTCGGGTTTCCGAATATGTGCAATACGGAGTTTCCGAACCATTCCCGAGCGGTTCAGCTCGCTTCGGAGGCAGAAGGATTTAAGCTGGAAGATGTCAAAGCGTCGATATTAGACACCTACGAATCGGGAGTGGACGAACGGTTGCGTAGTTTACCTGATTTCTGCCGTGGCTACGATCTCACCGAGTCATTGAAGGATTTTCTCATAAACGAAGTCGGTATCGACGTGGGAAACTGGCAAACAAAAGGGTTGGAGCCCTCGGATTGGCCGGGGTTCGGATCCGTGCAGAAAACAAGCGAAGAGTTTAAAGCGGCATACGATGCATTTGCTGCGCGGTGTGTTGAAATCGCCAAAGAGGTTTCCTAATAAATTTCATCCGACGCCATTTGTGGCGGATTGGCGCCGAAAAAGGGGTGCGAAACTTGAGTAAATTTATTTTATCGTTAATTCCGTAATGAAAGGAAAGCATCGTGGCATTCGGAGAAGCAAAACAAATTGAGGAAAAAATCGAAGGGTATCAAAAATTTTGGAAACTGGAGGAGGTCCAGCATCCCCTCATCGGTTTTGATGTGGGGGGGTTTTTTCCATTTCAGTGGTTCAGCGCGCTAAGAGACATCAAGGAAAACGAGTGGTTGGAACCGGAACATCTCATCGTCGATACGTATCTCGAAGATTACACAAAGCTCTATAGGCGGTCTTCCAGTGTGAATGATGACTTGATAAAGGGCGTGTCCCCGATTCCTGCGATTCCCTGGATTGAAGCCATGTTGGGGTGTCCGGTTGAAATATCCGGTGAAAGTATATGGGGCAGAGAACGTAATGCTGAGTGGGGCGAACTGGAAAATTTAACCCTCGAGGATGACAATGCGTGGTTTCAAAAATATCTGGAATTTTTAGAAGCGCTGGTTCAGAATGCTGATGGCGGGTATCCGGTAAGCCAGCCCATCATAAGAGGGGTTACGGATCTATTGGGTGCCATCCGCGGAAATAATCAGGCGTTGCTCGACACCATGGAAGCACCGGATCGTGCAAAAGAATTGGCCGGTAAGTGTTCAGATGCACTCATCAAGCTGACCCAGAAACAGTACGACATTATACAGCCCTTTTACGGCGGCTACCTCATTGAACAGTTTGGAATGTGGGCCCCGGACAAGATTGTTCGATTGCAAGAAGATGTTTCTGCCGTGTATTCACCGGCGGCTTACCGTGAACTCATTCAAGAGTATGATCGGCGCATCGCCGGCGTATTTCCGTATTGCCTGATCCATTTGCATAACTCTTCTCTGTTTTTGCTGGATCTTTTTTTGGAAGTTGAAGAAATCGATGTGTTTCAAATAAACCGGGATCTTGTCGGCATGAGTACGGAAGAGATGATACCCTATCTTCAAACCGTTCAGCATCAAGGTCGCCGGTTACTGGTCCGAGGCCCCATGAGTTTTGATGATCTCCGACTGATGGCGGCTAACCTTTCTCCGACAGGATTGATACTCCAGGTGGTGTTGAACAATGCGGATGCCACTCCTGAATATATCAAATTTGTTAATGACTTATTCTATAAGTAACTAAACGCCTTGTGTCCTCCCTTTTCTGGATCCGGCGTTTCTATCCTGTCCAGGGCTGGACACAGCCATCGACTCTTAAGACCTGGCCGCTGATATAGCTGGATCGATCGGACACCAAAAATTCGACCACACTGCTGATTTCTTCAACCTGCCCGTACCGGTCCAACGTACCGTCTGTAACCATCTTTTCCTGTTCGTAGTCTCGACTGGCTTTCCAACGTTCCGTTACGATATCGCCCGGGGCAACTGAATTTACGTTTACATTGTGGGGTTTTAGTTGAACCGCTAAACAACGGGTATAGTGATGCAGGGCCGCTTTTGATGTGGCATAAATTGTCGACTTTTCAATGCCTTTTAAACCCGCAATGCTACCGATAGTTACGATTTTCCCTGATTTCCGATCCATCATTTTAGGCGCAACCGCACGACAACACAAGATACAAGTGAGCAAATTGCGGTCCAAGACCGTGCGGATATCCTCAAGGGAGACAAAAACCGCATCATTTTTTTCAGGTTTACCTGCCAGAGGTGCTTGAACCCCCTTTGTACCGATGTCACCACCCGCGCAATGCACCAGAATATCGATTTTTTCTAGTTGGCCGTGGATCTGCTCGACAATCTGCTGAACGGTGCTTTCTTGTGTGAGATCT
>JAHEHB010000531.1 GCA_024644775.1 Deltaproteobacteria bacterium | reverse complement strand
GCGGATTCCTGGGGAATGACAGACCAGGCGATTCACGTGAAGGGACTTGAACCGGCGGGCTATGATCCCCGCGTTCTTAAAGGCATGGGCCTGGCTTACGGGACTTCGGACCGTGGCGCCTGCCATTTGCGCGCCACATTTTATAAACCGGAACTCGCCGGACTTGTTGATCCCGAAGAGATAGAGGGGAAGGCTAAGATTTTTGCCGAGTGGGAGGACCGTCTCACCATCTTTGACACACTGATTCTTTGTCGTTTTTACCGCGATCTTTATCAGTGGGAGCAACTATCAAAAATGCTGAAATTTACGACCGGTCTCAATCTGGATCGTGAGGCTATGAGAAATATTGCTGCTTCTGTCTCCGACGATACACGCCGGTTCAATCTTCGAGAGGGCCTAACGAAAAAAGACGACATGCTACCGAAGCGTTTTCACACAGAGGTCCTACCGGAAAGCGACAAGGTGATCACCGAGAAACAAATGGAGCAAATGTTGAGCGAATACTATGAGGTACGTGGGTGGAACGAAAAAGGGGAACCAGAGGTGAAATAATTTACTATATTCAAATGGGAAAAGTATAAGAATTATGAGTTGTCTATTATTTGTTACGTATAGCGAGACTTTAGAGGACTCTGAAAGATTGAAGGCCGACTACAACATATGGTAGTTGGCCTTTTTCAATTTTAGTTATGATAAGATTGATCTATCTTGATTAAATCACAGATGGCAATCCATGAGGCTGTCAGGCGAGGTCGGAATTTGCATTTGCAAATTAAAGATCAAATCATGACTTTTACAATTGAGTGTCCAATCCATCAATGAGATTTTTTTTGCTGGTCAAGTTGAGTACAATTTTTTTCAACCAGATGCGAAATCCCGCTGGTTTATAGCGGGGGCCGCCTCCTGTGACTCGTAACTCGCAACCCGAAATCCGCCACACCAAACACAAAACACCAAATACGTTCTTTTCATTCCTTTCAGCTTTGACCTTTGAGCTCTTCTTTGCCTTTCAACACGAAACCCGCACCCGGTAACTCGCAACCTACAACTCGTCCCTCGTCACTTCATTCTTTTGAGCGAGCATTTGTATTCGGGTCAACAAGACCATTCAATAAATCAACCATTTCTTTTTCATAGCGTTCAAATAAATGTTCGGCTGTCGCCGCAGTCACACTCACGCCGCCGGATTTAGTCGTCAATACATACATTACGCTGGTTAATGGCTCCGGCTCTACTTTTAAATTGGATTTGATAAAAAGAACATCATTTCCGTTAACATTTCTAATATGCTTGTCTAATATTTGGCCCTTATTACTTCTTATCCACTTTGCATAGTGCTTAAAAGATTCCCCAAAGGACATCTTCTCCCAGGTTTCTTCCATAGAAACAAATACATCATTAGAGGCATTCGTTAAAACCCTGCTAATCGTTTTCAACTTTGTTTCTGCATTATCACCACCGGATACTTCTTTACGATAAAAATCCCATTCTTTGCCGTTATACCACAATTCATACTCCACCGCATAACCCTCTATTACCTCTTTCGCGGTCTCAGGTTTTTCATATCGGATATCAGATTTTTGGATTGAGCTGTTAGTGTTTGAATCCGGACAACCGGCAATGAAGACAAATATAAAGAATGACGCAATATATAAGATTTTTGACATTGTATTGTCACTCTCCGTTTTAATTTTTAATAATGATATGACTTGTATCGTTTTCAAAAATAAATTCCGAAATAAGGAAGGGTTCATAAAGTGTTTGTTGAATAACGGTCGAATAGCGGAACAATTTGTTAACATCCACTCCATACCGCTTTCATTTGAACTGTTCATATCGTAGTTTGATACCTAAGTATATGTAAAATTATCGTCGTTAGGCCGATAAGACCCTATTGTGCCGATACAATACCATTAAGGCCCGTTTTATATGCCGTTGTTATAGGCGAGAAGGATTCAAAACAATATTCAATTAGCCTGAAGGTAATTGAATAATTAAGGCCAGTCCTGATTTATCTATACACCCGTATCCTGCAACTCGTACCCTGCACCTCGCAATCCCTATCCCCAAACACCAAAGACTAAACACAAAACACCAAACACCATCTCTTTAACCCTTTCAGCTTTCACCTTTAAACTCACTCCAGCGCCCCTACCCTCCAGTAGTATTTTTTCAATATTATTGATTGTTTATAACGTTTCTGCTATAGTCGTGTCGTTATTTTATTGGGGGAAATACTGATAAACCGTCCGCACCGCGGGAAACTGAATTTCCGTTATTCACCATACTTTTATTAAAGTGGTGCTTTTTAAGATCACAATTTGTGTGCTTAAAGAAGGAAATAAAAAGTATCTGTAGTCGTCTATCTGTGTGGGAGGTGGCTAATCAAAACTATTCAGATTGGATACCCTGCATATTTCATGAGAACGTTTCAACACTCAGGGATTACACTATGGCCGGAAAATCAAAGAAGGAGGTTTCCATTCCATTGGAAAGGATCACCACAAAAATCTTCATTGTTCGCCGGCAAAAAATTATGCTGGACCGGGATCTGGCTGAGCTTTATGGCGTTGCATCGAAGCGGCTGAATGAACGGGTTCGTCGTAACGCTAAGAGATTTCCCGATGATTTCATCTTTCAATTGACTGCCGAGGAAAAAGAAGAAGTGGTCGCAAATTGCGACCACTTCTTATATCTTAAATATTCAAAGGTACTTCCGTTAGCATTTACTGAACATGGTGCTATCAACGGTGAAGAAACGACACGCGGTAGACGCAAAGCAGGGAAAAAACCATGCCATAAGAGTCCGAAGGACTGAGCGTTTTTTGTTTTTCGGCTATCTCAACGAAAACCAAAAAGTAAAAAACGCTCGCTGTGCTCTCCGTATCTCGAGCGCAGCGGGCGGTGATTGCAATTGGAGATCGATTATGCCCAAGAAAGCCACCCCAAAATCCGCACTCCCAGCTGAAATAATCGCAAGCAAGATATACCTCATTCGCGGCCAAAAGGTCATGCTGGACCGTGATCTCGCAGATCTTTATGGGGTTGAAACAGCGCAGTTAAAGAGAGCTGTAAGGCGGAATAAGGAGAGGTTCCCGAACGATTTCATGTTCGAACTATCGAAAACGGAATTGGACGACTTGAGATGCCAGTTTGGCACCTCAAAATGGGGTGGAACGCGATACGCTCCTTTTGCGTTCACCGAGCAGGGTGTTGCCATGCTCTCGAGCGTATTGTACAGCGATCGGGCAGTTCAGGTTAATATCCAGATTATGAGAACCTTCACCCGGCTTCGCAGTATGTTGGCCACCCACAAAGACCTTAAGCGCAAAATAGAGGCAATGGAGAAAAAATACGACGAGAATTTCCAGATCGTATTCGAGGCCATAAGACAGCTGTTCGATGAAGAGGAAAAACCGAAAAGTAAGATTGGCT
>JAHEHB010000530.1 GCA_024644775.1 Deltaproteobacteria bacterium | reverse complement strand
TCAGAATTCTCTTTATAATATATTAATTGAATTTGCAGGGAAATTTTGTTAATAAATATAGACACGTTGTGATTGTTAAACGATGTGAACTCTTCTAAAGGATAAAAGGAAATCCCATTTTTTTCTGTGCTCGATTCTCCAGCAGGGCTTTGTGAGCAACTCCCCCGGTTAAAGACCCGTAAAATAATGGCTGAGTTATCAAAATGATTGGGGGCAATTTCATGATTAAAGTTATCTATTTATTTCTATGGCATGAAAAATGCTTGTTAACCGGATGATGCTTTTGGTATTAAATCAAAAATTTATTTTCCCTGTAAGATTGACAGGACCGCTTAAATTGAATTTTTCAATACTTTACACCTATGAAGCGAAAAATGAAAACACCCTATCGTATGCTCATCATCGATGACAACGAGGAAATCTTGAGTATGTTCGATCGATATTTCTCGTCGAAAGGCTATGAGGTCGTCGCTATTGAAAACGCGCTGGATGGACTTAAACTTCTTAAAAAAAAAGCAAAAAGATTCGATATCGTTATTACCGATCTCGTTATGCCCAATATAAGCGGTATCGGTATTATATCGGTTGTGAAAGAAATGTTTCCCCAAACCATCATCATTGCGATGACGGGCTGGGGCGAACATCCCGAAGCGCTCGCCGCAGAAGCAAAAGCCGATGCGGTTATGGAGAAACCGGTTTCTTTTCAGAAACTTGATAAGATAGTCACTAAAATGTTAGAGAAAAGATATAAAAACCGACGTTCGAATTGAGGGATTGAAGTATTGCGAATTGAGGAATTGAGGGATTTCGAATTAAGGGATTGAGAAATTAAGGAATTCAAAGGTTGGGATAGATCTAAAATTCCTGACTTCCAAGAATCCGAGATTTCCATCTCGGTGTCCCGAAAGGTCGAATTTGTGCATTTTTTTCCATACCAAACGTGAATTTGAAAACAAACGATGCTAACATGAACCCTTCTTTAATTGGCGTCAGTGAAAATATAAAAAAAATAAAAGAGATCATTCAACACGTGGCCAATACCGGTCTTAGCGTTGTCGTATCTGGTGAGACCGGTGTCGGGAAAGAGGTTGTTGCTCGCAATTTGTATTATGCATCGAACCGGGCTGGAAAGCCGTTCGTAAAAATAAACTGTGCGGCACTGCCCGAAGGGTTATTGGAAAGCGAACTTTATGGCTACGAACCTGGCGCATTTACAGGAGCCGAAAGAAAAAGACGCGGTAAGTTTGAACTATCCAATAAGGGGGTATTGTTTTTAGATGAAATCGGGGATATGCCGATTACGCTACAATCCAAGTTACTTCATGTTTTACAAAGCGGTGAGTTTTCCCCATTGGGATCTGAAAAGGACATTAAAACGGATAGTTGGATAATCTCTGCAACAAATCACAATTTGGAAAACGATGTTAAGGAGAAAAAATTCAGAGAAGATTTATATTACCGGTTGCATATAATAAAAATTCACATTTCGCCGCTTCGGGATCGGGCAGAGGATATCCCGCTTTTAGTGAACTATTATCTGGAAAAATATGCCTTCGAGTTTGGCCGAGATGACATTAAAGAGCCTGGGAAGAAGGTGGTTGATAAACTAATGACCTATTCCTGGCCGGGTAATGTCAGAGAATTACAGAATGTTTTAAAAAATATCGTGGTATCCGGTAATTGGAGTGGCGTCGTTGAGGATCTTATTTCTGATGCGCAGCATTCGTCCTTACCTCACGCTGCGACGGACTCGGAATCGATCGTTCACCAATTGCTAAATGATCACAAGAGGGATTTCGAAGATTTTAAATCACTTTCCTTAAAAAAAATAAAAAGAAAAGTAGCCGATAAAGTCGAGAGGGAAGTTATTTCGCATATTTTAAATAAAACCTATTGGAATCGGAGCCAAGCAGCGAAAATATTAAAAATCAGTTACAAAACGTTGTTGTACAAAATAGATGATTTGGAAATCGAGCCGCCTTCGGAATTAAAATGAGCTTAAGGTTCGCTCAAAAAATTATCACAAAAACCCATCACTCAAACACTGTCGTTATTCGTCTTTGACCATTTCTCCCTTATTCTCCCCGTGAAGAAGGGGACGTTGACACGTTACTATTCTCCGCTTAGGCATCTCAATAAGCGGCATTCAAAAATCAGATAAATTTCCATCTTAACACCGGCCATTGATACAGGGTAGTATCCTTCGAATATCCGGCGGCAGTTAGAACTTCGTTGCTTTCTTTGACAATTGGCTGAATGGTGTTATGACAAACAAAAATAACAGTTTTTATTGGATTCACTTGAAAAATATTGTTAATTGTGAGACATACGGTTTGTGTAGTGAGATTCGTATCCTTATTGGATAATTTGATCTATAAGGAAGAGAATGGGCTGCATTGTTTGAATATGATTAAAGATATTTGCATACCTTCCGATCCTATAGCTTATATTCGGGATCGTAAACTATTTCTTTAAAAGGAATTTGCAAAGACTTTATTGATAAGTTTGAAAAAGAAGTTATCAAAAAATCGCTTGAAGTGACCCGGTGGAACCGAAAAAAAACTGCGATCCTATTGGATATCAGTAATAAATCCCTGTTGGACAAAATAAGACTTTATGAGCTCAATTGAGAACAGAATTTATTTAATAATTTATTAGAGACAATATCATGTTGAATTTTCAAACAATAAGACCCGAACACATTGTAGGAATTTTGGTAAGACGTTGGTGGATTATCGCGATTTCATTGTTTTTGGCGATCGTTGTGGGTATCTGGTTCGCGTTGACCCTACCACGAATTTATCGCGCCAGTACACTAATATTGGTAGAACCGCAAAGAGTTCCGACGAGTTACGTGCGATCGATTGTGTCCACCAATATTGAATCCAGGCTAAGAACCATTCAACTGCAGATTATGAGCCGGGCGAGCATAAAGAAAATAATAAATAATTTTAATTTGTTTTCGGGATCTGCGGCTGGGGACATGTATGAGGAAGACAAAATTGCAGCCATTCGTAAAAACATCAATGTACAGGTGTCACGGGGGAGTACCTTTCAAGTGGCGTTTACAGGGAGAGATCCAGACGTCGTAATGCGGATTGCAAATGCGCTGGCGACCTATTTTATCGACGAGAATTTAAAAGTCAGAGAGGCTCAGGCGCTCGGTACTAAATCATTTCTGGCCGAAGAACTCTATGCCATGAAAGGGCAGCTCGAAACGGTTGAAGAAAATCTGAGGCAATACAGAGCCAAGCACATGGGATCCTTGCCTGAACAGCTGGAAACCAACCTACGTATTCTCAGCAGATTGAAAGAGGAATTGAATGTAAAAGAAAATAACCTTATCTCTGCAAAAGAAAAACTGATTATGCTGAAAAAACAAGCCTCAGAGACAAGCGAGGTACAAGAGTCTTTCTTAAGCCTCGATGAAGGGGTGA
>JAHEHB010000529.1 GCA_024644775.1 Deltaproteobacteria bacterium | reverse complement strand
AGATCGAGCATTTGTTTGCAAATATCAGGATGTTCCTGGGCCAGATTGACAGTCAATTTGGGATCGTCTTTCAGAGAGAATAGCAGCGGTTGCTCTCCCCAGAGAGTGGCGTTGTACCACCAAGCGTCGTTAATCACCGTGACAACGGAGCCCCAGGCAGTGGTCGTGTGGTCCCGAATGGTCGTTGCTTCCTCTAATACCGCCGGCCAAAAGTTAATGCCTTCCATGGATTCGTTCGGTTGAACGTCCACAAAGTCGAGCAGCGTTGCGGTGAGATCAAAATTTTGTACCAGCTTGTCACACGTCACCCCATTGCCCTCGCCAGACGGATGGTGCACCATTAACACCAAATCCGCCACGCCGCGTGTGAGGGGATATCCTTGCTTGCAGACGAGTCCTTTGTCACCGGGATCATACCCAAGATTGTGACCATGGTCGCTGATAATGGCCACAATGCTATCTTCCCATCTTCCGGTTACTTTCAAGGATTCCATAAAATGGCCGAACCAGCGATCGCACAAACTCACCTCACCGGCATAATTGGCCTGCAATCGTTTTAGCTCTCTTCCCGAAACGCATTGGTCCCAATAAAAATAAGGGGACTGTACGAGATCCGGCACCTCATCGTCGGTATCATACATCTTACGGTAATATTTGGGAGGATCCCACGGCTCATGAGGGTCAAAGGAATCCACCACCATAAAGATCTTATCCGCATCCTGGTTTTCAGAAAGCCATTGAGATGCTTCTCTAAAAACCCTGGCCGGAAAGTAATCTTCTTCCGAACGACGAAACGTTGTGTTGCCGATCATTTCTTTCATGCATTGAATGATGTGCGCTTCCTCTTGCATGCGCTCGTTCAGGTGCCGGGTCAAAACGCATTCATCCAGCTCGGCTTTCGCCCGTTTGGCATCGAGTTCCTGACCTCTTACGAAATGCCAGGTATCGAATCCCCGGTGGTAGTTGCCGGAAGGTTTAAACATATGATAGCAATCTGAAACCAGCGCGGTGCGAAAACCGTTGGCTTTGAGTATTTCGCTCAATGTTTCATCATCCGGCGGCAGCGGCCCCCATCCGGGCACCGGTAACAAGGTTTCTCCTTTGGTATAACTGTAATCACGGTAAGGATAGACCCTTTTGCATGTGTGCAGGGCACGCCGTACGGGTAAAGTGGGCAGAGAGTCTGCATAACAACGGGTAAAGACGACAGATTCTTTGGCAAACGCATCGAGATTGGGTGTTTTGATCCAGTCGTTTCCATAGGCACCGATATGGTCCTGACGCATAGAGTCAAAAATGATCAGTATGATATTCATGAATCTTTCCTTTCTATTTGTTCTCTATATTCATCAGTTTTGTATTGACTTTACACATAGCTCGTAAAATAATCGATAAAATATGTATAAATCAAGTCTGATTTTAATCTTAAGCCCTTAAACTCCAGAATTAACCAAAGATATTTGAAATTTTGAATATCGAACAAGGAATTTAGAACCGCAGAAGTGATAATAAAACTTCGAAATTCGCCATAAGCTGGCAAGCGATCTTCCACTGAAAGATAAAGATGCGTGAAGAATTAATCTTGTCAAAAAAGTCGATACAGATGATCGTTCCGGCAGCGGTTGGATCCAATATCGATGTGCAGGCGAGGCTTATCGCAGAGGTGGCCCAGTCTTTTCTCGGCAATACGATAAAAATAGTGAACAAGCCGGGAGACGGCACCGTTACCGGTGTGATCGAGATACTTAAGCATCCCGCGGACGGCCGTACACT
Organism: Deltaproteobacteria bacterium; assembly: GCA_024644775.1. Next base: position 1,666 of record JAHEHB010000529.1, on the reverse strand, counting down.
TGTCTTTTTGATCATTCCTTCCATCGCCATACAACCCTATTTGTATGACATTCCATATACATATCAGGATCTTGTCCCGATAGCGAATGTTTCTGAAACTTATATCATGCTTTATTGCCGCAGTGATTCTCCCTGGCGCACACTTCAAGAAGTAATCGATTCTTCAAAAAATTCACAAGTGACGATCGGCTGCAGTGGGATGGGTTTGCTGCCTCATCTGGCAGGTATTGAGTTGGCTAAGAAAGCCCGGGCAGACTTTTTGTTTGTGCCCCATTCCTCTTCCGATCAGGCTGTCGAAGCGTTGATAGAAAAAAAGATAGATGCCGCCATTGTTCTATCCTCAGCGCATCGTGAGCGTTTAAGAGCGCTTGCCATATTCGAATCGAATCGAAAACCATCGCTGCTCAATGTTCCGACAGTTAAAGAGCAGGGATATGATGTGGTCGGATATGTGAGGGATTGCATTGCCGTTAAACGGGGAACACCACAGGAAACCATCGATACCCTGGAAGATGTTATTAAAAAAGCGGTGCAAACCGAAAAAATACGATCGGCCTTTTTAAAACGCAACACCGAGATTAAATATCTTAACAGTAAAGAGACTATGAAGCTTTGGGCTTCTGCGGTTGAGACATACCGGTTTGCAGTCGATGAGATAAAGCAAATTAAAACAACTTAACCCGGACAAGCAGAAACCAAAGAAGCTTGCCACAAAGCTAAAAATACTAATATTTTCTTAGTGTCTTGGCGCCTTGGTGGCAGCAAGAAAAACAGTTTGCCACAAAAAGCAAAGAAATCATTTCTAAATGGGTCAGCGCATAGCCCGATTTTAAGGAAGAGGTGAAGGATGAATGAAAAAATGAATATCGTGTTGGTAATTTTCGACAGTCTAAGAAAAGATCATGTGGGAGCCTATGGAAACAATTGGATTCACACGCCCCATCTGGACGCTTTTGCCAAAGAATCCGTTGTGTTTAACCGCTGTTATCCGTAGTCGTTACCGACCTTACCGGTGAGAAGGGCGCTTCACACCGGCAGGAGAACATTTCCTTATGTCGGGCATAAACCTCTTAGAGGAGACGTTCCCACACCGGTTCCCGGCTGGGGGCCCATACCGGAAGATCAAAATACCCTGGCTGAAATCCTCAGCTCCCTGGGGTATCGAACCGCCTTTGTTACCGACACCTACCATCAATTCAAGGCATCTAAGAACTTCAATCGAGGGTTCGATAATTGGGTGTATATCCGCGGGCAGGAAACCGATCGCTTCCGAAGTGGCCCCGAGATTTCGGATGAAACCATATTTCAACATCTCAATGAGCACGGGCGTAAGAATCCACATATCCTGTCGTTTCTAAAACGATACTTTCGGAATATTTCCGGACGGAAATCAGAAGAAGATTATTTCGCCGCCCAGGTTTTTATCGAAAGTGCCCACTGGATTCTCGATAACATCGATGCAGAGAAGTTTTTTCTGGTAATTGACTCCTTTGATCCGCATGAACCGTGGGATCCGCCGGTTCACTATCGAAAATTATACGATCCTGACGACGATGGGGTGGATCACATTCAATCCCTGTACTGCACATATCAAGACTTCATGACGCCGCGGGAGGTCAAACGGCTGCAGGCAAACTACGCCGGCGAAGTAACCATGTCGGATCGG
>JAHEHB010000528.1 GCA_024644775.1 Deltaproteobacteria bacterium | reverse complement strand
TGCCTGAATACGATTAAATTCTTTCAAGTCCAAGTGAACGTTCATTAGCGAAGCACACGCCATCAAATGAAGTACTGCATTGGTAGAGCCGCCGGAGGCAGAGATGAACTTAATCCCGTTTTCAAGACTTGCTTGATTCATAAATTGATCGAACGAACGTTTTTCTCGGGCCAGCGTTACGATTCGCTCACCCACCTCACGGGCTTGACGTACCTTAGCCGCATCAAATGCCAGCATGGTGGCAGAACCAAACGGGGCCAAACCGGTCGCTTCCAAAAAACAACCCATCGTGTTGGCGGTCCCCATCATGGAACAGGTACCGGCAGTTGCGCAGAAGCGCTCTGACCAATCCAAAAACGTATTTTGGTCGATTTCCTCTGCATGTCGTTTTCCGATTGCCTCCTTTAAATCAGACGTCACGACGCTTTTGTTTTCCACACGGCAGGGTAGCATCGCCCCGGCCGTAATGAAAAGCGTGGGAAGGTTTAAACGAATCGCCGCCATTAGCATTCCCGGAAGAATTTTATCGCAGGAACCCAGCATTACCATCCCTTCAAAACCGTGGGCACGGACCATTGCCTCAATGGAGGCTGCGATCATGTCCCGTTGGGGTAAGATATAGTGCATACCCGGTCCTTGCGCCATTCCATCGCAAGGGGCCGGCACACTAAACTCTCCCGGTGATCCGCCGCCTGCCCAAATACCTTCTTTCACCCGATTGCCCAACTCTTTGAGCGGTTGATGACCCGGATTCACATCGGTCCAGGAATTAACAACAGCGATCTGAGGCTTATCCAGATCTTTACGACGATATCCGACAGAATGCATCAGTCCCCGGTAATAGGCCTCGGTGATCTCCTTGGATTCACCACGATGTTCATTTGTCATTTTTCTCCCCTTTTTCGAAAATCAATGCCGATTATTCGTTCAAAAACTTTTATCAACGATCCCTTGCTTTCATCCCCCAGTCCCTCTGCAAGCGCCATTTGAAAGGTCGTGGTGGTGGCATGAACCAATGGTAACGGAATCTTTTCCCGTGCAGATATCTCGGCGGCACTGATCATATCTTTGTAGGCATGCTTTAAAGGATACCCCTGATCGAACCGATTTTCCAGTGCTAAGGGGACAAAAAACTCCGCGGCAAAACTGCGTCCCGTGCCCGTGGTGACGACCTGAGTGATTTTTTCAGGATCCAATCCCAGTTTGGCCGCCATGGGCAGCACCTCGGCAATCCCTGCACAACTGATATTAAACAACAATTGATTGATCAGCTTGGTTAGTTGCCCGCATCCAACCCCCCCCATGTACACCAGTTTGTTTCCGATGGCGTTCAGTGCCGGGCGAAGCGTTTCAAAAACGCCGACCTCTCCTCCAAACATAATGGTCAGCGTTCCCTCTTTGGCCCGGGTTTCCATACCTGAGACCGGAGCATCGGCGAATATGATCCCGCGCTCTTGGAGTCTGCGGTTGATCTCTAAGGTTGGCAAATAGCTGATGGTGCTTAAGTCCACCACAGTGAGACCTTCTTTTCCACCGTGGATAATACCCTCGGTTCCCAACACAACCGATTCCACAATTTCAGTGTTTGGCAAACTCATAAATATCCAGTCAACATTGGCGGCCATCTCAGCGGATGTTTCAAACGCGTTTGCCCCCTGACCGGTAAGAAACGTTATCGCTTCCGGGTCGATATCGGTCACCCAGACATCAAAGCCGGTCTTTACCAAATTCAACGACATCCATTTTCCCATTTGCCCAAGGCCGATAAATCCGATCTTTTTCATCATAATCCTTTCTCGATCTATGGTGTCGGTGTTGGAATTGTTGCCTCTATGTAGGCGATTTTTGCCGTATCTTCGGTTAAATCGGCAATATAATACGCATGCTTCAAATCCTTTCCCATGGCCAGGATACCGTGTTCTTTCATGAGAATGCAGGGAATATCGGGATTCGCCTCGATACCATCTATGACACAATTCCGAAGCTCCGGAGAACCGGGAATAAAGCATTCGATACACGGAACGTGTTTGAGATTTCCCCGTGCAGATACGGTTACAAGTGGCAGCGGCCGGGTTTTGTTTGAATACGCGGTTGAATAGGGTGGATGCACATGCGCAATGGCTCCGATTTCCGATCTGAGCTGATAAACGGCCAAGTGAAAACCGGTCTCTTTGGAACCCTTTAAACCTAGCGGGGATTCCAGGATTTCACCTTCCAGGTTCACAAGAATATTTTCTTCAGGCTGAACATCTCCTAAAGAGATAGCGGTAGGCGTAACCAATACGGTATCGGTATCCGGGATCCTGACACTTAAGTTTCCTCCAGTCCCACCAACCAGACCCCGATTAAAAGCTCTTTGAGAAAACTCGGACAATTCCTTTCGATAGTCGTCGATATTTTTCATTTTTTCTCCTTTTTTTGTTTGTTAAAAAAATATACTGACATACATCTTATAGACAAACTCGGTTAATACATTCCTCACCTTCATTATAATACTAATTGGTTATTTGAAATATATAACAATATTTTTCTTTAATTAAACGATATTTTTTTGTAAACCAAGTATTATGCATTTTTCCTGTCTGTTTTTCAGTCGGTATGCCGAAAGCGAAATTGTAGAATTTAAAAAAGGATTTTGATAAATCTTTTGAAACAATATATCGATCCGCTTCTTGACATATGATGCCTGATTGAATATTGCGTACCAATGACTTTATTCCCGAAAAAAGACATCCAAAGGGTATTCGGAAGGATAAAAAAACAAAATTGAAAGCCACTTAAAAAATGAAAGCCGAAATTATCATGATTGGGACCGAGCTGTTACTCGGCCAAATTGTAGATACAAATGCAGTCTATCTTGCAAAGCAGCTCGCTGCTCTCGGCATCGATGTATTTCGAAAAACCACCGTCGGCGATAATGAACAGCGTATTGCCAATGCCATACGCAAAGCGATGAGTCGTTGCGATGTGGTGATTACATCAGGGGGAATCGGGCCGACAATTGATGACAAAACCCGGGATGCTGTCGCCAGGGCAACGGATCGAACCTTGATTCTAAACACGGACCTGCTTGAGTACATTGCGGATTTTTTCAAAAAACGCGGCCTTGAATTGGGAGAAAACAATAAACGCCAAGCCTACATTCCTAAAAACGCCATTCCCATCGAAAACCCCGTTGGAACCGCACCAGGATTTATCGTCGGGCATGATGGTTCTTGTGTAATATCTTTGCCAGGTGTTCCTCGGGAATTGTACTATTTGACTGAACATATCGTATTGCCGTTTTTACAGAAAAAATTCGGGATACAAACCCTCCTTAAAATTCGGGTGCTACGAACCGCAGGTATTGGCGAAAGCAATATCGATCGAATGATTGACGACTTGGAGGAATCCACGAACCCAACAGTTGGGCTTGCCGCCCATCCAGGATCTGTCGATATC
>JAHEHB010000527.1 GCA_024644775.1 Deltaproteobacteria bacterium | reverse complement strand
CTCAATGCATCCCGTTGCGGTGTGGCACTAAAGCTTCGGAACGTGCGTACCGCGAGACATAAACTGACCTTGGAGCTCAACTCGGGGGCGGGTGAACTCTACGATTTCGTCGAGGATCCCAATGAAATGGACAACCGCTTCGATGATCCAGCCATGCAGAGCGTGCGAGCCGAGCTCACCGACATGATTCGAGCTCGTCCCGATGATGCGCTGAAAACACCGCACAAGCCGGTGGGAATGGCATGAGGTGAAAGGGGCCGCATCATTAAAACATGTTGAATAACCATAACGGATCAGATAAATCACAGCCAGCGGTTGTTTATGTCTAATAAATTATCTTGACCGCAAATAATAATAAACAGGAGAGGATGTAATTGTGGCTAAAAAAGTCTGCGTGTTTGGAATGGACGGTTTTATCGTCCCGATGATGAAAAAATTCGTAAAAGAAGGCTGTCTTCCCACTTTTGAGCGCATGCTCAAAGAAGGTACCGTCAATCAACTACAACCCTCGTTTCCGGTTTGGACACCCACCAATTGGGCCACCCTGGCAACCGGCGCACATACGGGTACCCATGGCGCCACCCGATGGACGGTGGATGTGGGTCCGGACGAACGTCTCGACAGTTTCGAAGGACGGGCCATTTCCGCCGAGCGCATTTGGAATGCACTTGAACGCGAAGGGTACACCAGTGCCGTTATCCATTATCCGGCCGCTTATCCTTCGGGTGTAAAGACCGGTTTTGTCATCGACGGGTTCGGACACCCCGGCTATGCCCATACCGACTTGGAGATCGCCCCCTGCCAATCCTATACGACTCGTGAGGTGCGCGATTCGGTTCAAACCGAACATGACGGTACCGCCGTCCGTTCGGATCAGCAGGGTATCGTAACCATCCCCGTACTTAAAGCAGTCGACGGCTGGGCGAATTTGCCCGAAAGCCACTCCCCGCTGCTGGCGTCCATATTTGAAATTAATGCACGGACCGGCAATGATAAAAATGTCTTTTACATTCTCGCCTTCGATTCCCAAGGGAAGGGGTATGATCGTGTGCGAATATGCAAAGAAAAAGACGGCGAAACAGCTATAGCGGAAATTGAAGCCGGACAGTGGAGTAACTGGGCTGTCGAGACGTTTCAAATAAACGGTGAGGCCCAGCGGGCTTCGGTTCGATTCAAACTGATGGATCTTTCATCCGATGGAGACTATTTAAAACTCTACCGGACCCAGGCAACCTATGCTGACGGATTTACATATCCCAAAGCCCTTGCAGACGAGTTGTTGGACAAATTCGGACCCTATCAGGAGCACGCCTCCATGACGCCGTATCATTCGGGCATGGCGGATTTCGATACGGCGCTTGAAGAGTGCGAATACCAGGGACTCTGGTTTGCCGATGTGGCCAGTTATATGCTTTACGAAAAGGGCTGTTCGTTTTTTACCTGCCACTGGCATCTGTATGATTATATGAACCATATTTTTCTCAATTACGTGGACCCCGCCTGTCCGGGTTATGACCCGCAGACCGCCGATAAATACATGGATTTTTTTCGCCGGGCCTATCAGGTGGGTGATCGTATTTTAGGAAAGCTATGGGCGGCTGCTGATAAAGACACTGTTGTCGGTATTGATTCGGATCACGGCGCCCATCCGGATATCCGCATCGCCAATATTCGTAAGTACCTATATGATAAAGGTTTTCTCGTTCTTAAAAACGGCGCCGAAGGCATCGATGAAGATTGGGCATCAGAAGAAGATATCGATTGGAACAAAACGCGCGCGTATCTGAAGGCAACCAAAGGATTTGACATCTACATCAATGCGCCACCGGGTCCCGAATACGACCGCATTGAAACGGAATTGCTCACCGCTTTGAGAACGTGGATAGACGAAGGTACCGGGCAAACACCCATCGCCATTGCGATGCCGAAACGAGATGCCTATCTGGTGGGTCAATGGGGAGATCAATGCGGCGATGTGGTTTTCGTGTGGAATCATGGTTACGTGAGCGGTTACCTGGCCCAGTGGAAAAAAATTGTTGGCGGCGGCTCTGTCGGGGCTCCGGAAATCTATGGCGCCCACCACGGCGGATTTCTTCCCACCCAGAATAATATTTCTTCCACATTTGCGACGTTGATGTTGAGCGGACCGGGTCTGAAGAAAGGATATGAGCGGCCGGCCGAAAAATTCGGTTACATCCACACAGCGGATGTGGTTGCCACCCTTTGCCACCTTTTTAATGTGACCCCACCGGCACAAAGCCAGGGAGCCGTGGCTTACGATCTATTCGAGGGTCACGATATGGAATGATTGTGATGATGAATTTTTAAAAAGCTGAATTCATCACGTGTTTAGTGTTTCGTATTTAGTATTTTGTTAAAATATAGGACGTCATATCAGTTTGTTAGAATATTAAATAACAAGTACAAAACACTCTCCTAAAAAGGTTACTTTTCTGATTGTTTACGAGACTATCAGTAATAAATAGAATTATTTGTTATGTTCTCTCTTGACAGATAATGCTTAAATCAATAGTAGATGTTATCGATACCATTATTTTGTGAATTATTGTTGTAAGGTTCAATGTCTCGTCAATTCATATGATTATTTTGCTTCAATCCGAACAGGTACTTTTTTAACTCAAATTTTCACCGTGACAGGTGCGTATTCCCATAGGTGAGAAGATCGACATATTAGGGCGAGAAACGGATTTTGGCTTCCTCGATTTGAGAGGTCGGCAATGTTTCTCAACACGTTAAAACTCAAGCGTAAAGGAGGTAGTGTATGAAACGGAAAGGTCTTTTCTTTTTGGCGGTATTTTGTTCCATTGCTGTCCTTGGGATCGGTATCAATGCCTATGCATGGAGTCTCAAGGAGGCGGCGGCCCCCTACAAGGGGACAACCATCAGCATGATGATCAATTTTCACCCGTCCACCGATGCCACTAAACCGCTTATCAAGGAATTCGAAGATACGACGGGTATCAAAGTGGATCAGAACTACATGAAGCTTCAGGACCTCCGCCCCAAGATGGATGTGGAATTTGCTTCCGGAGCGGCACCTTATGATATTTCTTGGATCGGCGCCGGTTTTACCGATCGTTACGTGAGAGCCGGCTGGGCCACACCGCTGGAGCAGTTTTATAACAACCCAAAACTGGCGGATCCCGAACTCGATTTAGATGATTTTTTCCCGGCATATCTGGAGAGCCAAAAGGCTTCGGACGGCAAGATCTATGGCCTGCCTTACACCGGTGAAGGGATGATCCTTTACTACCGTACGGATATCCTTGAAAAAGCAGGCTTTGACGGGCCGCCAAAAACGTATGATGAACTGGAAGAGGTCTGCAAAAAGGTTCACTCACCGGAAACCCCGTGTTTTACCGTCCGGGCGTCACGGGGTCGCGGTTACAATCCCTTTTCTTTTCCATTGTTTTTGTATGGCTATG
>JAHEHB010000163.1 GCA_024644775.1 Deltaproteobacteria bacterium | reverse complement strand
GGACGGCAGCATTCAGGAATTTCTCGCCGGTGAGGTGCGCTACGCAGCCTTGCAGATGCTCTTCCCGGAGGAGGCCAAGCGCCTGCACACCCGGTTGGAAGCGGAGTTCGCCGATCGCTACACTGCGCTCAAACGCATGGCCGAGGTTGAATACGAGCCTGCCCAGCCGTCGGGCGAGCTGGCCGCTGCGGGTGACGACAGTGATGCCTGTGTCCTGTCCGGCACTGCCGAGCACTCCGGCCGTATCGGTGCCGATGATGCCTGCGACGATGGCAGAGCCGGGAAATAGCGCCTGACGCTAGTAACCGTTGAAATGTGAGAAGGCCGTCTCACCCGCCGGGTGAGACGGCCTTTTTTTCGTGATTAAATCAAATTTAAGTGTAAGGGACTAAATCCCTTCAGCCTTCAGTCTATCAACCTTAATCTCAATAGGCCTGTATGATGAATGCAGATGTTTTAAAAGAACTGCTGGAAAATGTGAAGAACGGCGCAATGCCCGTGGATCACGCGCTGTACACACTGAAGGATCTACTTTATGCGGACCTGGGCTACGCTATGGTGGACCACCGTCGAACCCATCTCAGCGGTCACCCGGAGACAATATTCAGCCCGGGCAAGACAGTTAAACAGATTGTGGGCATCGCCCGGCGGTTGCTGGAAAAAGACGCCAACATTATGGCCACCCGGGCTGACCGCCAGGTCTATGACGCGCTGAAGACCATCTGCGACCGGGTTGAATACCAATAGGCGGCCCGCATCGTGGTGATGAACCGCAAGGCGGTGACACCCACACGAAAGACGATCCTGGTCATGTTCGCCGGCACCTCGGACATCCCGGTGGCCGAAGAGGCGGCCGTCACCGCCGAGGTGATGGGCAACCGGGTGGAGCGGCTTACTGATGTGCGTGTAACGGGCATTCAGAGCATACTGTCCAACCGGGAGAAGATCCAGGCCGCCAGCGTGCTGGTGACCGTGGCCGGCATGGACGGAGCCCTACATAGCATTACGGCAGGATCCACCGACAAACCGGTGATCGTAGTACCGACAAGCATCGGCTACGGCGCCAGTTTCGGTGGCCTGGCGGCCCTACTCATCATACTGAATTCCTGTGCCAACGGTGCCACCGTCGGTGAACATCGATAACGGCTACGGGGCCGGCTACGCGGTATCCATAATCAATAAAATTCCCAACCAGGCCGTCAATAAGGTGTGCATGGTTGGGTGTAACCCTCCTTAAAAATAGTCCCATTGGCAAGTAGAGACATCTAAAAATACAAACAACATTTTAGGTCGGACATGGAGGTAGTGGCCTTCTCGTTTTTCCTGCTTCAAAGATGCCCTTTTCGGGTACCAGATTATAGACCTGGTCCGCATCCAAAGAGGCTGGTAATCCGTGGGAGAGTATCAGGATGGTGGCAGAGGATTTCCACCGGTTGATAAGTTCAATTAGCAGCTCTCGAGGAACCTTATCAAGACTGGACCAGGGTTCGTCCAGGATGATGACAGGTGAATTTTTAAGCAGGAGCCTGGCAATGCAAATCCGCTGTCTTTCTCCGCCGCTGATGCCTTTTCCTCTGGGATCCAAGATTTCAAGGATTCCCTTGGGAAGGCGGCGGAGGAAATCTCCAAGCTGGGCTTTTTCCAGGGCCTCCCAAATTTCCTTGTCACTGGCTCCGGGTCTGGCAATAGCCAGATTCTGTTTAAGGGTTTCGTTAAAAATATAATGGAATTGGGTGACCACGCTGATCTTTTTTCGTATTTGCGCCCGGGAGAAGCGGTAAATATCCAAATTACCCAACAGGATCTCCCCGGCATCGGGAGAATAAAACCGTAGCAGGAGATTGATGAGGGTGGATTTACCGCTGCCGCTGGGGCCATGAATGACAGTAATGCTTCTAGCCGGGATAGACAGGTTGGCCCGATTGAAGAGCATCCGCCCCCCTGGATATGAGAAAGAGAGGTCACTGATCTCAATGTCAAGAGGCGCATCAATGGACAGGGAATTGTCTGGTTCTTCAGCATTCTCAGGGAACTGACTGAAAAAGACGGACAGGTTGCCGGTACTGACAATTTGAGGCTGGATATTGGACAGGTTGTTGATCAGGGCGGATATCGAAGCCTCCAGCAGGCCAACATAGAAGAAAAACAAGAGAAATTGGTCGGTCAGGATGCCCTCCCTTGTTATCATGAAATAGGCTGCAAAAACGAGGAAAAGCCCGCCGAATTTTGATAACAGGTCAATCACGGGGGAAAAAATGCTGGCTATGACACCTGCCCTGACCGAAAGATGCCTGAAGGATGCCGTCTTGTCCTCAAAATATTGGTTTCTTTCCTTTTCCCTGGCAAAGATCTTAAGGGTATCGATCCCCTGGACGGTTTCATCCAGCACGCGATTGATATCAGCCCATTTGGTCCGCTGTTCCTGAGCATATCTTTCCAGTATCATGTTTAGTTTAACAATCAAAAAGGCTGTCACCACAACAATCAGGATTGCAAGGGCTGTTAACCCGATTGGGCAGGCACAAGAGAGGATGGCGATCACAGTTAAGATAATCACAGACTCTCGAAGGGCCATGGGCAACAGGTGGGAAATCAAGGCCTGGGTCTGGCTGACATCGGTATTGAATTTGGTCATGAACTCCCCTGCAGGCTGATTTTGGAAATACTGCAGCGGAAGCTGGTTGAGCTTTTCAAAAAAAGCCACTTGGATCTGCTTGAGCAGGTCTGAGGAAAAACGGCAGGCAATGGCACCCCCGATGCCCCGGAGCAGGGTAACGGCCAGATAGATGAGGGCCAAGGCGGCAATGGGCGTCAAGCCTTTCGGCAAGAGCGCAGAAGAAGCCTCTTTTATGGCCAGGCTGACAATACGCTGGAAAAACAGGGGCTGCAGGGACATGAGCACCGCACATCCCGCTTGGATGGCCAGGATCAAGAGAATCGGCTTTCTGTACTGGCGGATCAACCCGAAAAGATAAGCATTACGGGCGTTATGCGGCCCCGTGGCATTCTTCATGCAACTCTCGACGAATATGGTCGTAGATCATTTGATAATCTTTGCACAGTGGATCCTTGATCATGGTATCCCCTGAGAAAACAACTGCATTGTGGGGACAGCCACCGTGACAGATCTCCCGATTGATACAAGCCCGGCAAGATCGCAGGCTGCTGTTCCGTCGGTCAAGAGCGGTACAGGTCGCGGTATCAAAAATCTCCCGCAACGTGTTTACCCTTATATGGCCGAGACATTGGACCTGGAACCGGCTGCACAGGACCAGGGTGCCATCCGGGCGGACGCCGATGCGGTTGCCGATGCAGGAGGTTTGATGCTGGCATTCCGGGGACGTCCCACTCACCAGGCTAAGAAGGTAACTGTCCAGGGGAGAAACCGGGACCCGATCGGTCTTCGCCTTGATCCACTCATCAAAAAGCCGGCACATGAAGCGGCCGTATTCCATAGGCTCGAGCATGACATTCGTGGCGTATTGCCCATGAAAGGGGGGAATCACGGGATTGGTCCTGAAGGGCGTGCCTAAGGCTTTGAAGAAGTGGTAGATCTCTTTTTCCCGGCCTAAACAGTGGGGGGTGACCACCATGCAGAGACCAAAAGGCAGCCCATGGGTTTTTGCAAGGACCAGTTTTTCCATGATCTGGCCATGGGTGCCTTTTCCGTCCCGGGTTATCCGCATTGCGTCATGGATTTTTTTCGGGCCATCCAGGCTGATGCCCACCTCTATCCGTTCATCCCTGAAATAGCGGCAGAAATCCTTATCCAGCAAAAGTCCGTTGGTCTGGATAAACTGTTGAATGGAAATGTTCAATCTGTGGGCGGCAATCTCGGCCCCGGCAGCCCGGAAGAAATCAAGGCCGGCCAGCAGGGGCTCACCGCCATGCCAGATAAGGTGCATGGAGTTGAACCGATTCTCTCTGGCATAGGTGACGGCTTCATGGATGGCTGCAGTCATTATTTCAAATGACATGACTTCCTGGTGCGCCAGATCTGAATAACAGTACCGACAATGGATATTGCAGGTCTTGACCGGCTCCAGCATCAGGGTAAAGATGTTACGAGGCGCCTTATCCATTAGCCAGTTCCTGTTCAATGACCTGCCTGGCATGGTTCCGGAAGGCCCTGAGCCCCTGGCAGTAATAGGTTTCACCGGAAATGGATTTCAAGGAAATTGGCAGATCAGCCCTATCCCACTGGTCATCGGGCAGCCCCTTGGCCCTGGCATCCAGCAGTAGGGCATTGTATTTTATACAGGTCAGGCAACCGCCCATGTGCCGGCGTCCCCAGTCACAGTCACCGCAGGCCATGGCGTCGCCCGAACGCCGCAGATGAGCTTTAATCTTTTCCCAGAGACGGGTCTTCCGGTTCAGTATATCTTCAATGCTATGGGTATGGATGTGACCCAGGCTGGTAGCGTCATCATTGACATACTGATCACAACTGAACGCCCTTCCCTGGGGGTCAAAGATAATCCGGCCGGGATCGCATCGCTTTTTATGGACTGGATCTCCCCGGTCCACCTCGGGTTGGAGGATCATGCGGACGTCGTTTCTAAGCTCGTTGAAGTCCACTCTGCCTGTGTTGTCTTGGAACCAGTGGTCAAAAAGCCGGATCAGGAAACCGCCGATCTCATCAGGGGGTGGTGCCAGTTCCCTCAGTGTCCGGTTCTGTTCCAGGTACGGCAACATGTCTTTGTATCTCAGATCATAGATATCCAGCTGAACCTGGGCCCTGAGGTCTTTGAAAAAGGTAAAAATCTCCTTTTCCCGGCCAATGCTCTCACGGGTGATGACAGCAATGATCGGGATCCGTTCTACATCAGTATACTGCCTGTAGTTGTTGATCCCCTGCATAACCGTATGGAAGGTGCCACCCCCGGACTTTTTATAGCACCGGTGGCGATTGTGGATCTCCTTAGGACCGTCAAGGCTGAAGCCCACGTGGAAATTATGGGCGGCGAAGAACCGGGAAAGATCCTCCGTCATCAGGGACCCATTGGTTTGGACCCGGTTCTGGAACCAGACACCAGTGAACCGGGACTCCAGTTTGATGACCTCTTCAAAGAAATCAACACCGGCCAGCAGGGGTTCGCCCCCGTGCCAAATCAACAGGACAGGGGTATCGCTGGCATGGGGACTGAATGCTCTATGATGGGCGACGGTTTTCTCAAGGATGGCCTTAACCGCGGACAGGTCAATGATGCCGCTCTCGCTACTCTGGAAGCAATAATTGCATTGGAAATTACAGTCCAGAGTCACCTGGATCTGGGGTATGATCGGGGGAAAAGTATCCAAATGATTACCAGTTTCCCCAGTTGATCCAGTTTTGCCAGTTGCCCCAATTGTTGAGCCAGTTGCCCCAGTTTTGCCAGTTGCGCCAGTGGGGAAAGGTGGTTTTTCGGGACTGCTCAATCTCTTCCAAAATCTCCCGGAGTACCCTATTTTTTGGTATTATTTTTTTTTCCATTTTCGCACCTCTTTTCGGACGGATCCGGTACATCAAGGGCCTATATAAGTATGAATCACATTGGCTATCGGATAAAGGCTTCCCTGGTCACCGCTTCTGTTTTTTTTATGTTGTTTCGCTGGTTAAAAATCTGAAATGCATTGTTTTCTGTATCGTTTTCCGCTGCATGTTTAAACGATATTTCGGCGCCAGCATTCTTATCCTGAGCTTTTTGGGCATATCCTTTGCCGATCCAGGCATAGGCCACCTCATTGACGACCATTGCGCCTTTTTCAGGGTTCTGTCTCATCCCTATTTTCTTGCCATGGGGTCTCCCGGAGGAATTATTTTCATTGAACTTTGCATTTATGAAATTTCCAAAGGCTTTTTCTGCGTCCGAATAGTTATGATTGGCCAGGTAACTGGACCCTATACGAATAAAGACATCATTGGGATAGTACTTCTCTTTGAGGGCAGACTTGTACAGGTGGATGGCCTCGTCATATTTTTTCTGTCTGTGGTAGGCCGTACCAAGACCCAGCAGGGCAGGCAGCCGGTTGGGCGTATCGCCTTCCTTCAAAATCATATCAAAGAGGGTTATGGCCATTTGATAATCCTTGTATTGGAGCAATAAGGACGACATATAGATTCTAACTTGGCTGGGCAGGTTGCTATTGTCCAAGCAGATGCCCAGGATCTTGTTATATTGCCGTTTTGCCAGGGAATACTTCCCTTGGCGAAAATAGACTGAAAAGAGGCCAATATGAGCGATAAGATGACTGTGATCACGTTTCAGGACATTTTTATAATGCTCTATAGCCTCCGGATAAAGATTCTGGTTGATACAGATGTCTCCAAGGCCCAGTTGGGCGCTTATGTAGTTATCTTGCATCCTTGCATTCTGAGACTCGGATCCATTTTCCTTTCGGATTTTCTCGTAGTGATTCCTGGCTTTTTTAAAATCTTTTTTCTGGGAAAAAGCGTTTCCCAATCCAAGAAAGGCTTGGGGATTCTCTGGTTCCCGATTGACTACTTGTTTAAGGATTTCGATTGATAAGTCATGGTGCCCATCCTTCAGGGCTAAAAAGGCTATTTCCAGTTTTCCCCCTATCGCTTTCTGTTTTATTATTGGATTGAGTTTGGTAGGCGGTGAACTATTCCCAGCGCCGGCCTGGGCCCCTTCATAAGCATCCAAGATTTGTTTATACAGCCTGTTGGCATAAACAGTGTGTTTGTTCAGAACGTAAACCCTGGCCAAGTTCAACTTGGCTTCGAAATGGCGTGGATTCTTATCCAGAAAACGCTCATAGTAGGCGATTGCCTCATCCGGTCTTTGTTCACTTAGATGAATGTCGGCCAGTTCATTGTAGGTTTCGAAGCTGGTGTCACCCAATGCCAGGGCCTTCTTGTATGCCATGACTGCTTTCTCGGAGGTCTCTGCATGTCTAGCCCTGTCCAGGTATTCAAGCATTTTCTTCTCATCTCTGTAAGCTAAACCTTTGGTAATTAGGTAAGTTATTACGATTGTTATAATAAGGGGAGAAAGGATAAGACCCCAATGCTTCCAATTGGCTACATTCTTGCTTTTTTCCAGCCATTCCAGTGTCAGGTCAAACCGATCTTTACACCAGGCGTTTAGTTTTTCTTGATATTGGGCCGAGGCCGCCTCATCCCTGGGAGTGGTAATGAGGGCTTTATGAAGTTCCCCGATGCTGGCGTCTGCTTTCCAGGCCAAATAGGAATTATTGTAGATAGCCCAGGCCAGAGATGGCCTCTCTTCTATTATCCACTCTTTGGCCTGGGCTATCTTGCTTACCTTGGCTAAGTCCGCCCTTTTTTTTCCATTTTCCCTCCAGAATTGGGCATCATCGGCCAGGCTGGCGTATGTCCTTCTTTTTTTGGCTTCCAGTTTGACCCAACCCTCTTTTTCCCGCCCCTCTTTTTTGGGGTCTCCGCACATCTTGGTCCATTGGCGAATTAGGTTTTCATGACTGATATCCAGGACCGTACCCAGTTTAATTTCCTCGGGGGCTGGGGGGGTGATAAAGCTGCAGGAGGGATCCCGGAATATGTTGATAATAGTCTTTAGTTTTTTTGTTGTCTCTTCCAGATGCTTTTCCGAGGCCTTTATCCTATCTCCGGGTGTCGGAGCGCAGATTTTAGCTATTTCCCCGAATTTGCTAGGATTCCTCGTGTCTTTCCGGTGGCTCTCTTCCCGCGAGCTCAGACACCGGAACAGGGTTTCGGCCAGCTGCTGCTGTTCTGGTTTAAGCTTATTGTAAGCCCCGTCTGCATGGTTGGACAGGGTTCTTTCAATACCACCCAGTTTTTTATAAGCATCCAGGGTAAGGGTATTGTCCTTGCGATGATCATACAGCCGCATTAGGGCGTGCTGGACCAAAGGCAGATAGTCGGGATCAGGCCCCACGTCTTCCAGCAGCCGGTTGACCAGTTTTTCTTCAACCTTGCAGTCTTTTACCCGAGCGGGTTCGACAATGGCCTGACGAAGCTGGAATTTTGACAACCGTGGCACCAGAAACTGTCCCTGGTTGATGGCCTCGGGCAAACCATAAAATTTGGCGCAATCCCCCAAGAAATCCGTGCGCATTGTAATGATGATATAAATGGAATGCAGTTGTTGCTCTGCCAAGTCCAGAAGTAAAGAAACAAAACCCTCCGCTTCATCGGTGTTGCCGATATCAAAGTAGCGGAAAATCTCTTCAAACTGGTCAACTAGGATGAGAAGGTTGGTGTCGTTGGGAAGAATGGGTCTCCCGGTGTCCTGGTTTGTTGACTCCATGGTGGAGAGAAAATCCAACAATCCGCATCTGATAAGGTTCGGCTCAAAAGTGCAGCCGGGTCCAAAGGCGCTTTTTCTTCCCAGAGCCTTGGCAAGGTTTTCAAAGGGATGGTAGCCTGGCTTCATGGTTGCTATTCGCCACTTGCCCTTCGCGCCAGGCATGAAACCGATTTGCAGGTCCGGTAACATACCTGCTCTAACCAGAGATGACTTACCGCAGCCGGATTCACCGATAACAGCAAGAAACCTGGAGACGGAAAGCCTGTCCAGCAGCTGGTTACAAATGTCATCCCGGCCGAAAAAAAGATAGGATTCTTCAAAGGTGTAGGGCCGGAGACCGGGATAGGGTTTTCCCTTAAGCCAGTCATCGAGATCTGGGGATGCAGCTGACATGATTAAGCCTCCCGTAACGTTTTAGAGATTTTTCTCTCTTTAGGGATGATGCACTCAACGCCTACCTTTTTCCCCATTATTTTGATGTTTGCGGCAAATTCCCTATCTGTCCCGTCCAGTGCATGGACAAATACCAAAGGGGCGGGATAACGGTTAGGATTTTTCTTTTTGTCTTCTTCATAGGCATCTTTTACCGAATCGCAGAAGGCCTTCATTACTTCAGGGTCAAATCCGCGGGTACAATTAATTTTTTCCATGTACGAAGGCTCGTAGGAGAGCATTTCTCTCTCAATCTCCGGGGGCGGTATAATGATGGCCCCGGCCGCATAGGGCCTTTTGCGCAGCCCCCTTTCCAATACTGTATAACTGTTTTGCAGGTGGAGGGTGACCCAGCTTTCTTCGGCTTCGCCATATATAATCACCAGGCCGTCACAGTCCTTGAGCCTATCCTGGTAAAAGGTCCGGTTGTCGCTGGTGCTAGCACTGCCTCTATAATATTTAACTTCATCACTCTCTATGCGATCCTTCAGTTGTTTCAGTTTTTTGCTGATGTCATTGCCCAATTCATTGAGAATTTTCCCATACAGGATATAGTCTTGATCCTCGGAACTGGCGAGCAATTCCGGCCAGCACAGTGGTGCGCCACTTCCACTATCCTGCCTGAAAAAAGCCTTGGAGTGGACTCCTGTTAAGACATCAGGAATTTCATGCTCAATATGTTGCTCCAACCGGGCGATGAATATTCGCTCGTTGCCCGAGATACCGGCCCTACCCTTTTCACTGTAGTCGACAAGGCATTTTAGGAACAAGTCACGCTCCATTGTGCACCAGGGTGAGCGCAAATAGGCACCGGACAGGAAAACCAAGATAGTGGCGGATTTTTCAAGACCATCCCTTATTTTGGTTTCAAAAAGATCGCCAGTGACAATATTTTTTTCATCAAACCAAATATCCAATTCTCGACCGAGCTTGGCCTTCAGGAACATTAACAATCTCTCCTGGGATTTTGTCACCCATCCTTTGCTATTATCATTGGTGATCGGATTATTGCCCGATGCATAGCTGATAAATATATCATGCTTGAATTTTGGTACAAAGCCCATGGTATACTCCCATTTATCCTTTGTCCGGTTTTAGGCTAGTCAGGTCTTCGACCCCAGCCATGTCAGCCAGCATCCGGGTATAAATTCTGAGCTTGGCCTGGAGGCTGTCCAGTTCTGCCCTGAACGCCTTGCACTGGTCCGGATCCGCAAAGACTCCTTCCATGGATTTTTTATGCTAGTGGGCCGTGAAGGGCCGGACTAGCTGATTGAGGACCACAATCGCAATTTTAGTGAACTCCTGGCAGCCCAGGCTGTTGCGGCGCATGATTTCGCGGGTAGTTCCGAACAGCGAATAGACACTGGTCAGCGCCGTGGCTTCATCACCACCTTCCTGATTCAAGTTCTGAGTTGTTATGCGGGTCAGCAGTTCAATATACATTTCCCAGGCAGCTGTTTTGTCCGGGTCCTTTGGCTGGAATTCCATTTTGGCGAAAGGGGTCGTGATCTGCAGGGAGGTCATTCCCCATTTTTCAAGCCAACCACTCCATTTCATGGCATCACCATACAGATTGGGAGAGCGATGAAAACGCTCTACACAATTCCGCTTTTAAAATGATAATGTTAAAAAGTGAAGAATCTCCACAAAGGTTCCCAGCTATATCTCTGGCGGCAATGATTAGATTATGTCTATAGCTAAAACATAACACAGATGCAGTCCGAACAGTTTGAACAACAATATATCTCGGAGGGAAGGAACTTGTGTCTGCAAGGTGTAAAATGTATGAAACGATAGTCAGAGCAGTTGAGATGATTGCGGCCGTGCTGAAGTTCCCAACGGGGAACCATCTGTTTTAGCTGGGTGAAAATTCGATTATTTCATACTCTCTTAAAATTAAAAAGAAATGGAACGATAGTCAAGAACAAATAACAGTGTTCGTCAATTCAAAAGAACTCACCATCTCCCTTAAGAATGGGATGATGTTTTTTAATATGAGAACGGGAATGCTGCCAGCATTTTATCTTGCAATGAATTTCGAAAGAAACCATGATGTCCTACAAATTTGAACATGACCTCTGGCTGGAAAACGAACTAGTGACCCTCGAATTCGAGCTAAAATCCGGCCGGCTGGACGAATCGGATTACGATAAGCACAAAGACCGGCTGATGGATCGGTATGACGAGATGGTGGCACGCCTGGATGGAACCTATCGGATCTTTGAAGAATAATCGCTTTTTGGTAAACCTTATTCAACATTGGACGTTGGAGGTTGGACGTTCGACGGTCTTTACCCTCCTCATTTCAGCGATCCTGTCCGAAACACTCAGCGCCTGCCCGCTCAAATTACCCACGACATCCGTATCGATCAACGGGCACGACCTGGTCGTGGAGCTGGCCGCTACTGTCCAATCCCGTTTGTGCGGATTGTCCAATCGGCCCGCCCTCGATGAAAAT
>JAHEHB010000007.1:23506-33560 GCA_024644775.1 Deltaproteobacteria bacterium | reverse complement strand
TCTCAATGGCTTTTCCTTGGGCGCCACTCATGCCCCCTAGACCAGAGGTTACAAATAACAGGCCTCTCAAATCTTTTTCCACCGGTATATCGTGTTTCATTCTGCCGGCATTTAAAATTGTACTGTAAGTGCCGTGTACAATGCCTTGCGGTCCGATATACATCCATCCACCGGCGGTCATCTGTCCGTAATTGGCCACACCAATGGCAGCGGCTCTGTGCCAATTTTCTTCATCGTCAAAACACCCCACCATTAATCCATTGGTGAGGATTATCCGCGGTGCTTCCGGTGGTGATGCAAATAATCCGAGGGGGTGCCCCGATTCCACGACGAGGGTTTGCTCCTGGGTCAATACCTCAAGGTACCGCTTGATGAGCTGATATTGCATCCAATTCTGGCAAACCTGTCCGGTCTCTCCATAGGTCACCAATTCATAGGGGTACAACGCCACATCAAAATCCAAGTTATTATCGATCATCACCTGAAATGCTTTTCCCTCCAGACAGTTTCCGGCATATTCATCAATGGGTTTTCCTTTGATACACCCGGGCGGCCTGAACCGATATCCGTAGATTCTACCCGTTGATAATAATTCATCTAAAAACTCAGGGGTTAATTTCTCGTGCCATTTTTCCGGAATATATCGGAGCGCATTTTTTAGAGCCAGCTCGGTATCCGACTGCGAGAGTGTAAATTTTCGTTTCGGGGCCCTCCGAATGCCGTCTACAAATTCCGGTTTATCCGGCAACTCAAGAAAGATTTTTTCCAATCGTATGCTCAAGGCTTCCGATATAGTTGAATTCTGAAACATGACATTTCCTCCCTAAAGTTCATAAAACGGACGTGTTAATAGCTCATTATTTGTATTTTAACCTAATTTATAATATCGTTTCAACAAACTTCACCAGAGAATCTCGAAGAAACCGCTCGGGCAGTAAATGAATGGAAAAAGGACAGGACGATGAAAACGATCAGTCTCAGCATTGAGGGGATGCGCTTGGAGGATTTGGTGATCATCGCCAGACAGACGGTCAGGGTCCGGTTAACGAAAAGCGCTGAAAAACGCATTGCTGATTGCAGGAAATTAATCGAACAATGGGTGAGAGAAGGCCGAACCATTTACGGTGTCACCACCGGTTTCGGCGCGCTGAGCGATGTAACTATCTCCCAAAAGGATACACGCCGCCTCCAGGAAAATATTCTCAAAAGCCATGCAGCCGGAGTGGGGAATAGACTCGACGAAGAGACGGTCCGAGCGGTGATGGCACTTCGAATCAAGGATTTTGCAAAAGGTCATTCGGGCATTCGGCTGGAGACCACCCATCAATTGATGGAACTTCTAAACCAGGGTATCTATCCGATCGTTCCAGAAAAAGGATCCGTGGGGGCCAGCGGTGATTTGGCGCCCCTGGCGCATCTGTCTCTCGTTTTGATTGGAATGGGTGAAGCCATTTACAATGGTAAAATATTGTCGGGTAAAGCAGCACTTCGCAAATGCGGCTTAAAGCCGATTCAACTGGAAACGGCGGAGGGACTTGCGCTGGTGAACGGCACCCAGGTGATGACCGCCGTGGGCGGTCTGGCAGCCTACGATGCCACAAGGCTTTCTAAACTCACCGACATTGCAGCCGCCATGAGTCTAGAGGTACTAATGGGAAGCCGGATGGAATTTGATCCGAGAATTCATCAGGTTAGACCCCATCCCGGACAAGCCGCGGCTGCCGATAACATGGCAAGGATCACCCAAAACAGCGAAATCATAACCTCCCACAAAGACTGCTCCAGGGTTCAGGATGCTTATACGCTACGGTGCTCACCCCAAGTGCATGGCGCCAGCAAGGACGGCATTGCTTACACCCGCAATGTTATCGAAACCGAGATGAACGCGTCGACCAACAATCCTCTTGTCTTTCCGGAGTCAAAAGAATTTCTTTTAGGCGGTAATTTTCATGGCCAACCGGTGGCACTGGCTCTGGATTTTCTCTGTATGGCCATGGCGGAATTGTCCAACATTTCCGAACGGCGAATCGAACGGTTGGTGAACCCGACGCTCAGCGGGCTGCCGGCGTTCCTTGTCGGTGATGGGGGGCTTAATTCCGGTTTTATGATCGCGCAATATACGGCAGCCTCATTGGTATCGGAAAACAAAATCCTTTCCCATCCCGCCTGTGTGGATTCCATACCCACCTCCGCCAATAAGGAAGACCATGTATCCATGGGGAGTATTTCCGCGAGAAAATGCCGAGAAATCGTACGAAACACCGAATATGTGGTTGCCATTGAATTGCTGTGCGCAGCCCAGGCCTTGGATCTTTTCACTAATTTAAAACCCGGGAAAGGAACCCTATCGGCGTATCGGGAGATCCGAAAAGCGGTTCCCCACCTGGATACCGACCGCGCATTGTCAAAAGATATTGAAACCGTCCGGAATCTCATGAGAAGCGGAGAAATACTAGAATCTGTTGAAAGGAAAATTGGAAAATTGGAATAATTAGTTCTATCATGGCGATCGGTATCGATAGGATCATGGATATAATTTCCTAATACTGGTCTTTAAAGCCGTCGTACTTTCTTGTTGGGATTTTTCAACCCGGATCGGTTAACCCCAAATCGCCCAAATATGAAGGAGAACGTTAGATGAGTAAGCAATTTGATGCAATAATCATTGGATCCGGTATTATCGGCTGTTGCATTGGCTTTGAAATGGCTAAAAAGGGCCATAAGACTTTGAATGTAGATAAGTTGCCCGCTGCGGGATACGGTTCCACAGCCAATTCCTGTGCAATTATACGACTCCACTATTCGACTCCGGAGGGTGTCTCCATTGCTCGAGAGAGTTATTACTACTGGCTGGGTTGGGATAAATATTTGAAAATCACGGACGAGCATGGCATGGCCAAATACGTCAACACCGGATGTTTGGTGATAAAAACCGAAAAAAATAAATATTTGAAAAACGTCATGGATAGCTTGGATGAATTGGGCGTAGAATACGAGGAGCTCGACCCGCCAGGGGTTAAAGCCAAATTTCCTTTTATTGACACACGAAAATATGGACCACCCATTTTATCTGATGACTCGGGGTTCGGTAAATCGACCGGCAGCAATGTCGAAGGTGCTATCTATGTACCAGAGTCAGGGTATATCAGTGATCCCCAACTTTCCACCCACAACGTTCAAGTAGCGACTGAAGCCGAAGGCGGAAAATTTTTATGGAATGCCGAGGTGATCGACATTCGAAAAAAGGATAGAAGGGTGGCCGGAATTACCTTAAACGACGGTACTGAAATAGATGCCCCCGTCGTTGTCAACGTGGCTGGGCCTCATTCTTACATCATTAACCGAATGGCCGGTATTGAAGATGGTATGAAAATCAAAACCCGGCCGCTGCGTCAGGAGGTAGCCCACGTCCCTTCGCCCAAAGGGTTAGATTTCGAGGCCAATGGCACCATCATTTCAGATGGTGACACCGGCTGCTATTCCAGGCCGGAAGTAGGCAACCATGTGCTCATCGGCTCCGAAGATCCGGAATGTGACATCTTAGAGTGGGTTGAGGATCCGGATAACTATAACAAGAACTTCACCAACCAATGGACAACCATGGTGATACGGGAAGCGCAGCGAGTTCAAGACCTTCCTATTCCTAATCAAATGCAGGGGGTGGTTGATCTCTATGACTGCACAGACGACTGGATCCCCATCTATGATAAGTCCGATCTGTCTGGCTTTTATATGGCTGTCGGCACTTCCGGTAATCAGTACAAGAACGCCCCGGTGGTTGGATTGATGATGTCTGAACTCATCAAGGCTTGCCAGAAGGGCTTGGATCATGACCAAGATCCCTACCGGTTCAGCATGAGATACACCGGTCGAATTTTTAACGTCGGTTACTACTCACGACTACGTGAGATCAACCCGGATAGTAGTTTTTCAGTTATCGGGTAGGTCGCGCCTATCCGAAATTGGGTAAAAAGGGGTTTAAGTGAACTTCGTTCGCTTCACTCATCTGCTGGCGGAGAATAATACCCGAACCATTCGATCCGAACAAGGGGGTTGTCGATTGTTAACCCATTGTTCCATGATCTTGGCCTTGCGGATCGGGTATATATGGCCGGAAGGGGGGAGGGTAGGTGGGGTTATTTTTTCCGCGTCCCTTAAACTTCCACCAAACCTAATTCCCGATTGATTTCCTGCCACCGCCTCAGCCCGATGGACTTAATTTCTTTTAAATCGCCATAGGGGATCAAACCCATTTTAGAATTTGCTACGTAAAAACATTGCTGCCCTTTATGGGGACCGTCTTTTGAAACAAAACCACCTTGCAGGGGGACCTTCCTGCCAATTAGCGTTTGTGCTTCATCAACATATGCCTCCAGATTTTGAGGCTGAAACAACCCTTCATAATACATACCGTACCTCTCACTAAATCATGAGTCCTTTCGGTTATAACAAATTTAATGTTCCTCAACATTCGAAATTCTGTTGTAGATAGAATAGTCTACCAGTTCGGACCGAGCAATCGAAGCGCCGACACGATACTGACCCTCTAACTCCCTGCACCATATGATATCCGCAAAGTATGCTTCTGTAAATCTATCATTAAGGTCGTCTATCGGTTTATTCTTTGTCATTAAATAAATTCTAGTACCGGTTTGGAAAAGATGTGTCGATTGAAAGCAAACACCATCTGGACTGTGATCAATCAGTTCAGCGTTATAAAAGTTATCTGAATTTTCATGCGCGATAACAACATCTCTCCTTTTTTCAATTCGTTTGGCCTTTCTCCTTTCGAATGTATTTTCCAATAAAACCTCCTCTTTCGAATGTAAAGAAAGCCTTTGGGGAGCTTGTGTCTGCCAATCGCCTGATTGGATCAATCATTTAACGCCGTAATAGTTCTTGGTCATCAAATACGCGTTCGATAGATTGACTACTTTATTTCTTAGTACTCCATCTCATATAGCAAATTCATTTATTGTCAAGATATCATTGTCATCATCTCTTAAATGATGTTTGGTATTATGATTACTAAAAATAAACACTATATAAAAAAGGTTGAAAGATACCTATCAAATAATAGGGCCGACGATAAATTAAGACGATGCTGAGCTTTAATTCTCGATCGATTTGACTCTACCGGCCTGCTTACCTCTTCTCGTATCTATTATTTCAAAAGATACACGATCTGATTTTTGAAGACCAAAAAAACCATGATTTTCTATACTAGAATTATGAAAAAAAATATCGCCGTGCTCATCTGTTTCGATAAATCCATAACCTTTTTTCTCATTGTACCATTTGATACGACCCTCGATCATAATTAAAGCCTCTTTAGTTCATCTTTTTATGGGCGCATACGAAAATCTCATTACTAATTCTTTACGCAGATATTAAGAGTCGGAAATAGCATCTCCATTACGATACAATGCAGAGAATTTTTCGGATTACGTGTAGGTGTAAGGCAATGGTGGAGAGGAAGTCACGAAAGCGAAAAAGATTCTGCGAGGCATCTTTATGTGGTTAACCTCAATATTTATGTATTTGTAACAAAGATCTATATTATTTGCAACAGGTAATTGGTATTCGGCGTCCTTTATGATAGTTAAACCGTTTATCTCTATTAATTCAAATCGTTATGTTTAATTTGAGTATTCAGTAAAAAAAACAACAATTCGCTTGATTTCATACTAAAGAAAGGTTATGTTTCGTACAATCAATAAAGCCGTGCCTTCGATTGGCGGGGCGGTTTCGTTCTGTAGGAATATTCCATTTGTTAATAAAACATCCTCCAGTTTGAGACTTTGAGAATTTTTAAGAAAGGAGGATGTTATCATGACCAATGGAACGGTTAAGTGGTTTAACGACCGCAAAGGGTTCGGATTCATTGAGCAAGAAGACGGACCGGATGTATTTGTTCATCATTCAGGAATCAACTCAGCCGGTTTTAAATCCCTCAATGAAGGCGACCAGGTCACCTTTGACATAGAGCAAGGACAAAAAGGTCCTGCCGCTGTAAATGTCACTGTAGTTTAGGTTTATGATTCCGAATAAGAAAGGGCATTCCTTTTTATAGATAGGGGATGCCTTTTTGCGTCGGTTGATTCTATACCCACCCGATTCGTTATCATCAGATCTTAAACTTTAAAAATCCGGTCCAAGATTCGTTTGTTTTAGTGCTTATCGATAATAACAGCCAAAAGCGTGACAAATTGGCAAGACCTAATTGGCGATTTAAAAAGAGCCTGTTTCAAAAGAGAAAGGATTCGTTATGAATATTTACGTTGGCAATCTATCTTATGACGTTACAGAGGATCGGCTGAAATCAATGTTTGAGGATTTTGGTCAAGTTGAGACCGCTAAAGTCATAATGGATAAATTTAGCGGAAGATCCAAAGGATTTGGATTTGTAGAAATGCCAGATAATTCGGAAGCAGACCAAGCAATAAAAACTTTAAACGGAAAGATGATTGACGGGCGAAACATTAAAGTTAATCAGGCAAATCCAGGTGGCAAACGTCCCAAGCGCTCATTCAATCGAAACAGATATTAACCCCATACTCAATATATTGTAAAAACAAACTGAAATATCGATCGATGTCACCCGTGGAGATTAAGGTGTTATTGGATTCATCGTCTAGTCCGCGGGCGCGACGGGGCGTGGGCTAGTTTCTGGTGCAAATGGCCGGGTTTCAATTTTTATACCATCCTCAATCTCCGTCACGAGGTTGATGAGGAATATTGTTCAGGTTCAAGTCGAATACCACGGGCTTTGAGCGAGGGAAAGCGTTCCGTCTCGGCAGGATCAAACACGCCCAATTAATTCTTTCATCAGGACAAGCGGGCCGACACTACCTAATCTGAAATCCCCTTTCGTAGCAGTTTGCCACTTTTTGCTCCTAAATATTTTCCGTTTTCCACTGAATATTTTCCATTGATCAAAACATATTCAACTCCCTCAGGATATACCGCCGGGTCAAACAAAGATGCCTTCTCCTTGAATTTTTCCAAGTCAAAAACCACGATATCCGCCCAGTTGCCCTTCTTTAGTAATCCCCTGTCTTTAAAACCCACCCTTTGCGCGGCAAAGCCGGTAATTTTTGCAATGCCTTCTTCAAGTTTGACGGGTTTCTCGTCTCCAATAAACTTCTCCACATATCTCGGAACCCAGCCAAAACAGCCGGGAGACCAGACGAGTCCTCGCAAAGGTCCGCTTTTTGACAGGGATAAGCCGTCTGATATAACGCCGGTGAGGGGGTGTGAGATGATGTCGATCAAATCCGTTGATCGTTTTATTTTTCCCATCATCAGCACGCTAAACATGTTTTCCCCTTCCGCAATTAAAATATCCAGCAAGGCATCGAAAGGGGTTGTATGAAAAATTTCTGCAATTTGTGCGGCATTTTTACCGATCAAATCTCGAAATTTTTCCGAATGATAGAGAAATAATTTATCCCAACACCGGTCCCGAATAAGCAGCCAAAACGGTTGTTTCTGGTTTTTGATCAGATCCCTCACGTTCTCATCTTTTAGAAAATGAATCACTTCACTGATATCATGTTTGAGGATGTCTGCAGGCAAAATGGCAGTCATGGATGTGGGGCCCGATTCATACGGAATTACATCGCAAGCGATATTCAATCTTTTTTGATAAGTATCCAACTGATCCAGAAACCAGTCTTTTGCTTCATCGGGGGCGCCATACTTGGGAACCGCATGGGAAATCTGCAGCCGGACACCGGTCTGATCCGCTGTGTCAAAGGCTTCTCCGAACCCCTGTTTATAATGCTCGTCTCGGTTCTTTACATGGGTGGTGTATATACCGTCGTACCGTTTTATAACTCGACACAAAGCGTTTATCTCTTCCTTAGACGCGCTCGTTCCCGGAAAATATTCCAGCCCGGTTGAAAAACCCCAAACACCTGCTTCAAGGCTATCTCTAAGCAATCCGGCCATTTCTGTAATTTCAGCCGCTGATGCATCGCGGCGCTCATAGCCCATCACAAAGCTCCGAATAGCCGCATGTCCTGCCAGAGGCGCAACATTGATGCCTAACCCTGTATTCTCCAATTCCTGCATGTATTCCGCCATACGAAGCCATTTGGCTTCATAGGGATCCATGAAACAAAAAACGTTTCGTTTCAGGTAATGAAGCGCCCGCAAAGGCGCACAAGACATCCCACAGTTGCCGATGACCTCAGTCGTCACACCCTGCCGGACAAAGCTCTCTCCCCTTCCATCCAATAAGAGGGTGAAATCCGAATGGCTGTGCAAGTCGATGAACCCGGGAGCGACGTAAAGACCCGTTGCGTCAATGACATCTGCAGCTTTCGCATGTTTCAAGTGACCGATGGCCGTGATTTTTCCAGCTTTGATGCCGATATCCAGCGGTTCTCGATCGTTTCCCGTTCCATCGATCACCATGCCGTTGATAATTAATACATCAAACATTAAAAGCGATCCCTTTTTTGAAATTTGAAATGCTCAGTTTGGATCTGATATACTGCACCTAAACTCTCTTTGCAATTTAAAGGAGGTATTTTATGGCACTGGTACTTGGAGAGCAGGACATCTATGCCCTCGCAGATATAAAGGAGTTGATTTCGGTACTTGAAAATGCGCAAATCGAATACTCTCGGGGCAAAGCGGTTCAACCGATGCGGTCGCGTGTACAGATCTCCCCCTACTCCGGATTTCTTGACATAATGCCCGGATACCTTGAAAAAAACGATGCCCTAAGCGTCAAGGTACTTACATCACGGAAAAACAATCCGGACGCAGGGCGTCCCATCATTTACGCCACGGTGTTGCTGATCGATGCCCCGAGTGGCCGGGTGATGGCAATTATGGATGGGGGTTCTGTAACCGCGATACGAACTGCGGGTGTTTCCGGCGTTGCGACCCGTTACCTCGCAAAAAAAGACGCCCAATCTCTTGCCATCATTGGAACGGGACGACAAGCCAGAACCCATTTGTGGAGTATGATAAACGTGCGCCCAATAAAAGATATCATCGCATACGACCGCCATATCGACAATGCCGAATCGTTCAAGCGAGAGATGGAAAATCGATTTTCTCTGAAGATCCTACTCTCTAAAACCGTTGAAGATGCCGTTAAAACCGCAGACATTGTCGTTCTCAGCACAACCACTACCGAACCGATTCTACGCGGAGACTGGCTTCGGGAGGGAATGCACATTAATTCCATTGCCTCGGCAACACCTAATGTTCGGGAACTCGACACGACAGTAGTAAAAAAAAGCAAATTGGTTGTAGACTCAAAAGAGGCCGCCTTGCTGGAATCGGGCGATATTTTAACCCCCATTGCTGAAGGCGAGATTCCCTCAGACCCTATTCACGCAGAAGTTGGGGAAATCGCTTCTGGGAAAAAGCCAGGCAGGGTCAACGATCAGGAAATTACGCTATACAAGTCAATGGGACTCGCCATTCAGGATGCAGCAGCAGCAAAATGGCTCTACCAAAAGGCTCGGGAACGTGGGCGAGGTATGGAGGTGAAAATATAGATAGGCGTTTAGTGCCTTAAAACCGACCAAACTTTGTCGATTATTAAATGACCTTCTGTTTTTTCGTAACAGAAACTGGAAATTTGAAACTTGAAACTGGATAAGAACGGATTGGATCTATTTGAAATTGAAAGAATACCTTTCCCAAGTTTCAAGTATCGAGTTTCGAGTATCGCTCATTGAAAGAAAACGGCTACCCCGAAGGGGGCACTTCTTCGAAGCGTAGTCTTGGAAGAAGCGTAGTATCTAATCGATCAAGTTCGGAATCCACATAAAGACGCGCGGCATGTAAGTAACCATAATCAATACAATGCACATCACCCCTATAATCGGCAATACATGTGGTGTGGTCTCCCGGATGCCTTTCCCCGACAGTCCGCAGGACACAAAAAGTGTTGCACCGTATGGCGGGGTGATATAACCGATGGCCAGATTGACGCAGACAATAATCCCGAAGTGGATGGGATCGATACCGAAGCTTTTTGCAATGGGGAAAAATATGGGAAGAAACACAATAATGGCCGAAAAGCTTT
>JAHEHB010000007.1:0-23496 GCA_024644775.1 Deltaproteobacteria bacterium | reverse complement strand
TTTCCATAAACATTCCGACAATCAGCAGCACGATGTTCAACAAAATGAGAAACACCACCTTGCTTGTCACATGAAGCTTTAGGAAAAGACCGAGGGTTTGAGGAACCTGTTTCACGGTAATCAGCCAGGCGAATAAAAATGCGGTGGTCACGATAAACATGATAACGCAGGCAATCTCCGCAGATTTTAGCAAAATCCCGGGAAGATCCTTTACATGAATCTCCCGGTAGATAAACATTCCCACCACCAGGCCGTATATGACGGCCACCACCGCCGCTTCGGTGGCGGTAAATACACCGCCGATGATTCCAAAAATGATGATAAACGGAAGTCCGAGTCCGGGTAAGGCGCGCTTACCGGTTCGAATGACCTCCGGTAAACTAAATTGTCGCACTTCAAGGTAGGCATCTCCCCCTCTTAAAGCGTGAATGTAGGATACGATCATGAGGCTGAAGCCGATCAAAAAGCCCGGCAATACTCCACCCAAGAAAAGTCTCGCAATGGAGGTGTCGGTCACATAACCGATGAAAATCATCATGATGCTCGGCGGGATGATGGGGCCGATGGAACCGGCGGCCGCCTGAAGGGCAGTGGCAAAGCCCATATTGTATCCCCTTTCTTTCATGGCCGGCAGCAGGATGGAACCGATGGCTGCAGTGTCTGCTGTTGATGACCCCGTGATCCCGGCAAAAACCATGGATGCCATTACGCTCACCATGGCCAGACTGCCCCGAATAAACCCCATACAGGCACTGGCAAATTCCACGATTCGTTTGGACATTCCGCCGGTATCCATCAAATTGCCTGCCAGCATGAACAAAGGAATGGCCATAATCGGCCAGGAATCGAGGGCGGAAAAGACCCGTTGCGCACAAACGACCATGGGGATGCTGGGGTCGAACATGACAAATATGAAAGAACCGACACCCAGTGCAAAGGCGATCGGCATGCCGATAATAAAAAACAGTAAGATCAAACCAAAAAGAATAAAAACCATTATAAATCCTGATCTTCAGGCAAGAGGCAATAGGGGGTGTAAATCACGGATGTTTGTGACCTGCAGTTTTCCAATACTGCTTTTTGATGTCAGGTTTCGGGTGTCTGGTGTCAGGAGCGAGAAACGCAAGCGCTGAAATCCGAACAATGAAACCGGTAACTTTGAATTACACCCGGCAATAGGTGCTAATTTCCCCTCATGCCGAACCATTTTCCTCTGGCCCCATTTCATTTAAATTGTGAATATATCGTTTGCTGTTAAAGATCATTCGAGCAACGGTAAATAGTTATCGTAAACCCGATTTTAATTTTCACGAATCCCGTTAACGGTGGCAATAACCGATTCAACCAGCATCAGTGAATAACCGATGGGAAAAATGATGTACAGGAAAACCATTCGGATCTGCATGGCCGGCGAGTACTGAAATTGACCGACCTTCAATAACACAAACCCGTAATACAAAACAGCCGCCACATATATGGTGATCAAACTATTGGAAAGTGTCTTTAAAACCTTGCTGGCAAAACCGCCTAGACTGTGCGTCAGGTAGTCTACGGCCAGATGCGATCCCTTCCGTATGCAAATGGACGAAGTCAATAGCACCATCCATACCTGACAGTACCGCGCCATTTCTTCGGTCCATGACGGCGGCCGGTTAAAAACATATCTGGCGACAACCTGCAGAAATACCGAGAATATGATGATCGAAAACAGTGTAATGATTCCGATTTCATTGGCTTTTCGTATAATATTCAGGGGTTGAAGTTTTGCTGCTTTTTCCATTTGCACCTGCTTTTTGCCCGGCTCGAGTGATGAAGAACCAATCGAGTTATATTCTTTCTCCATTATGTTTACGATCATTTAGGGAAGAAATAACATCTAACCGCCAATTAACCGGCAAACCGATGCATCAATTCCACAAGTATGGCGATGGTGAGAAAATATTCATTCCGATCGACCCACTCGGTCTTTTTTCCCAAATCTCCTGAAAGCGGGCCTATCCCAAACGCCTGGGCCTGCCAGTACAGCAGCGGATATCGAATATCGCTCATGCTATGGCCGTAAAAATATACCGGGGCCCGGCCGGTATACGCTCTCACCAGGTCAGTCGATGCTTTCAGAAATTCACTACCGGGATTTGATTCCGCGGATTCCGCGATCCGATCCCCGAAAGCAAGCTGCCAGTGTCCTTCAAAAAGCCAGGGATCGGAAGCGGCAATCTGATTCAACGCAGAAGCAAAGTCTGTTTTCACCCGATTAAGTCGGGCATTGGGGGGAAAGCAAAGCGTACCCTGCATGGTGCAGCAAACGGGTATTTCGAATACCTCGTTTTCGGAACCACCGGTAAAACGGCCGACCGTAACGGCAAAAGACTGCCCGGCCATGTCTTTCACCTCTGTGTGGCGGTAGTGTTTCGATTGGGTTTCAGCCCATTTCTGCAACCCTTGATGGATAAAGATGGCTTTCTCCACTGCGCTGACTGCTGATTTTGAAAAGATCGTCTGATGAACCTCGGTCGATTCCGGCGGTTTCCCCTCCAACCTGATGGTAAATTCGATGAGACCGTTGCTGGCGATTTTCAGCTCGCTCAGGCCGGCGCCGCTTTCGGCCGGATGCAGATAGACGGCCGACCCCAAGGGGCCGTATCGCTTCATCAATCCATATGTGCCGAATACACCACCCTGTTTCCCTAAAATGCTGGCCATCAAGATCTGCTTTTTCGGTTGATCAGCTGATTCCAAATACACTGTCAGCGCCGAAACCATGGCGGATATCCCCGATACATCATCGGCGATTCCAGCCCCGGAAAACCGGTCGGTTGTCTCTACAAGTTGCGGGCACGTTTTACCATACTCATACGTCGCCGGATGTTTGTCGGCATGAGCAAAAAACAGGATGCCTTCTTCGATTGACGGATTCAGACGGCAGAGAACGTTTTTGGGCCCTCTCCCCTCTATTGAACCGTCCGGGAATGTCTCCCGGAAAGCGGGCTGCGTGGTCAATTCTTCGGGATCGACTCTGAAACCCTCGGTTTGAACGCCAAGGCTCTTGAATTTTTCGAAAACCCATTCCTGAAAAGCATCCACCGAGACAATGGAAGCGCTGTACGCTTCCTTCAGGATCTCCGTATGCGTATGGAGATCCTGAAACAAAGCGGTTTGAATAGCCTGTTTGTTATCATTCTTCATTACTTATAGTTGACTATCTTTTCAATCGTCTCCATGCCGCCGGGAATCTTGTTGGCCCACTTTTCATAGACTTGTTTGGAGGCCTCCATAAAGGGTTTCCGGTCGGGATACGTCACTTTGACGCCTCGCTTTTCCAGTTCCGGCAGAAGCCCTTCGTCTTTTTCCCTGTACAACTTACGCTCCAAATCGTTCATTTCTTTTGCAGCATCGTCGATAATCTGTTTGTATTCCTTGGACAGGCCATCATACAGTTTTTTGCTCAGTACGGTATAGCCCACCAAATGAATCCATCCGACCTGAGACCAGTTGGGTGCCGGCTCATAGAATTTTTTGGATTCATAGTTGATATTGGCCGCTTCTGCACCGTCGATAACCTTCTGCTCCAATGCGGTGTAAAGCTCACCGTACGCCATGGGGAGCGGGCTGGCCCCGAAAGCTCTATACGCATCCAGGTGGGCGGGATTTCCCATGGTTCGTATTTTTAGCCCCTTCAGATCGGCCATGGAATTGATCGGCTTTTCCACGGTTAATATATGTCGGACACCGACATCCCAGAATCCCAACAGATGAAACCCTCTTTTTTCAAAATGTGGCTTCAGGCTGTCTCCGATCTCGGAATCCAGCACCGCGTACATATGGTCGCGGTTTTTGAACAGAAACGGTAGCTCGAAAACCACCAGTTCAGGCACAAAAGAGAGCATGGGGCCGGTAACATTGGCCATTTGAACGGTACCGAGCTGAATACCCTCCAGAACGGATCGGGATTCACCGAGTTGGTTGTTGGGATAGATTTCGATTTTGATGTTTCCGTTGGTTTTCTCCTCCACGATTTTTTTGAACAACTCACCGGCGACAATCTGCGGTTCACCCGGATTGTTCGTAAAGTGAGTTTTTATGAGAATGGTCTTTGCCGCGACCGTTGAGGCGGAAAGTGAGAAAAGCAGCAACAGGGCGACAAAAATAACGGTAAATAGTGTTCTCGTCTTCATTCGTTTCATTTTTTAATCCTCCTTGTCTACGATTTTGATGGTTTCGCAAAAAGTCAAAAAACACATTATTATGTCATTCCGGCCCCGCATGAAATACGGGATAAACTGCAGCCGGAATCCAGTAAATTCAATGGCTTCTGAATGCCGGTCGAAGATCCCCTTCAGCGGGGATCAAGTCCGGCATGACGGTTTTAGAACTTTTTACGAGTATTTAGTCATCATCTTTTTTATTTGAGTCAATTAGAGCTCTTCAACCCGGAACTGTGAACGTTGAACCCCTCAACCCAGAATATACCTTGGTGCCTTAGTGTCTTGTGGCCAAACAATTCCCCTATTCAATCAGACTGAAGCGGACCATTTCCGCTCCCTCAAGAACAAGCCGTTGCCCGATCCTTTTTAATTCATCGAGGTTTTCTTCGATTTGGGCAAACACGTTGACCGGTTGCTTTGCATCGACCGTCAGCCCCCTGGAAATAAAGATCCCATAGGCGATATAGATCTCATCGGGAACCAATACCGGCTCATCTTTCACCAGAAAACTGAGGGCACCGGGCGGAATACCGGCTACCCGCTGATTTTCTCTCTCCACCGTCAAATCGGGGGGTAACGCGACCATGGCCTGACCCGAGACAATGCTCTGATGGAATCGGTATTCAAAGGGCAATCGCTCTTTGATGGTTTTACACGTTTTTGGCGCCTCGTCTTCCAGCAATTTTGCCGTGAAGGTACCTCCTTTTTCAAATTCAATCTTCATGTGTGCCATTTCGGGTTCTCCTTTTCAATCAAACTAAATAAAATTTCTTTTTAGACCGTATAAATTGGACCGGATAAATTGGATCGGATAAATTGGATCGGATAAACAGGATTCACTTGATTCTATTTGTCCTGTAAACCCTGTCTAAGCTATTTAAAGTTCATGAAATTTTCATCTTCATCCAGGCGGCTGTATTGTGAAAATTCGCCACGGCGCTGCCCGGCGGAACCAACGCGTCACAGGCAGCACGCATGGAATCATCGAGCTGCATCTCGGCAACGGGGAGAAAATGCTCCAATTGTTCCACATCCCGCGGACCGATGGCAGGGGCCGTAATTCCCGCTTGGTCTTTTATCCATAGCAGGGCTAACTGGGCCGGAGAAATGCCGCTTTCATTCGCAAGGGCTACAAACCGATTCCCGACTTCGATACCCCGTGCGGTTACACGTTCCGCATAAATTCCGCCCCGAAGGGCCGCACGAGAATCCGGGGGGTAATCTTTTGCATCCGAGTACCGCCCAGCCAAAACTCCCATGGCCATCGGCGACCAGGGAACAATGGCCAAACCGTGAGCCTGGCACAACGGAACCAACTCATTTTCAATACGTCGATCGAGCAAATTATACGGCGGTTGTTCGGAAACATAACGGGCGTAGCCGTTTTGTTCACTCACCATCAACGCTTCCATAACTTTCCATGCCGGATGGGTGGAGCAACCGATGTAGCGGACTTTACCCTGTCGGACCAGATCCGTTAAGGCCCCCAACGTTTCGTCCACCGGGATGGTTGGCGACGGCCGGTGGATTTGATAGAGATCGATGTAATCCGTTTGAAGACGCCGCAGCGAATCCTCGCAGGCTTTGATAATGTGTAAACGTGAAGTGCCCTGGTCGTTGGGGCCCGGGCCTGTTGGAAAATAGACCTTTGTTGCCAAGACGGCTTCGTGTCGTCGGCCGTTTTGTGCAAAAGCGTTGCCGATAAATCGTTCGCTGTTTCCCTTTGGATTCCCGTAGCTATCGCCCGAATCAATGAAATTTATGCCGGCATCCAGCGCCCGGTCAATGACGCGGATGCATTCATCCTCTGGCGTTGGATCGGAAAAATTGGCGGTTCCCAGACACAGCGAGGAAACCTTGACGCCTGTCCGCCCCAAATCACGATATTCCATTCAAACCTCCTTGTGTTTTCAAATAAGCTTCAGAAGTGAGCGTAAAATAGTCTCACCTAAATTGTCTGGGGTTTTTCAACCCGGAACGTTGAATCCTGAACCGCTCAACCTATCTCGTACATAGACCGTATATGTCAAAACGTAAATTCGGTGTCAAGCTTTGTGGGTGTATGTCCCTTAGATTGATCTTTTTGTTATACAATTTGTTTCTTAATTTCAGTTACAATTTCGTCAATTGATCTAGTGCCGTCAACTACTAAATCACAAGTCGGTTTTATGTTTTCCTTCAGGTATAAACAGGCATCTCGCCCTTTCGGCTCATAATACTTTAATTCATCAATTAGTTGAGGTAACAATTCGAGTCCATCGATGTCTAAATCCCGTAAAACTCGTCTACTCATGGCAATGTCCAATGGGACATCGATGTAAATAGCAAAATCAATTAGGCTGTTCATCTTTGCATGCCACTTGCCAAATGGATAATCAAAAATTATTAATCCAGCTGAATTTAATTTGGCCTTTTTAATAATTTGAAAAATTCGATCCAGATTATATTCATTGGCTTCTGCATTTGGATAGTTCTTTGGAAAAACCACTTTTTCAACCATTTCATCAAAATGATAGACTGAAGTTGAACTTAACTGTTTTGCTAAGGCTTTTGTTACTTCTGTTTTTCCGCCACCTGCATAAGCAGTAATTGTAATTAATTTTGATTGCATATTTATATATAACAAGTAAATATAAAGACTTAGATGGCATCACATTTGTAATGTTATCCTTCCATATTTGCACCATCCTACAAGAAAGGTTATAATTAATGTATATGAAATATCTGCTAATAAATCCACCCATATTCGATATTCGCGTATTCCTCGGGTCAAGCCAACCGACTCACCTTCTGAGAATAAGCGCCTATCTGAAGTCACAAGGTCACAGCGTTCATTTTTTTGATTTTGATCCTATCCGTCTGACCGGCGCTGATGACCCATGGGATCTTTCATCAGCAGTAACATCCTCACCCCAGCCGACCAACATCCATAAGACCTATGGAAATACGAATTCATCGGCCATATTGACACGTCTTGGCAAAAGCAATGAGGAGTTCAAACAATTTCTGACAACAATCGACAAGCCGGATAAGATCTTCATAACCTCATTGATGACCTTCCATTGCCGCGGCGTTTATGAGGCCGTGGCGCTCTGCAAGGAAATATATCCGGACGTCGAGGTTACTGTTGGTGGCGTCTATGCATCGCTGTGCCCCGAACACGCAAAACGGTCAAAGGCCGACAAAGTTTTCGTCGGTGAAATTCCAGAAGCCAATGCGATAAAACCAGATGTGGGGCTGTTGGAATTCGTACCCGACTATATAATCGTAAAAAGCAGATGGGGATGTCCATCCAGATGCAGCTATTGCGCTGTCCCCAAGCTGGAGGGAAGAAAGCTCCGCTCATTGCCGCCGAAGTTGGTTTTCCAGCACATGAAGGAGATCCACCACGATTTTGGCATAAAGCGGTTCCACTTTTGGGACAGTAATATTTTGATCGGCTGGAAGGAACACTTTGGTCCCATCCTGGACATGGTCAGAAAGAGCGGCCTCGATATAGACATCGATCTATCGTACGGATTTCAGCCAAGCCTGCTCACGAACGAACTTTCCCTGAAGATGAAAGAATCCGGTGTCTTGGACTGCTTTCTCCTCCCCATTGAAAGCGCTGAGGAGCAGCTTTACATGACGAGGTTTCATCGGACATCAACGGTTGCTGACTTGAAACGAGCTGTCGATATGCTTCGAGGCGTGGGATACACAAAGTTCGGCTTCAATGTCCTGGCTGGCATGCCCGAACAGTCGCTCGAAAGCGTCCTAAGATCCTGCGCCTTGGCTTGGGAGCTTGGAGGCTTTCCGCTATTGCTCTTCTTTACACCGATACCCGGAACGGAAGAATATGAAAAACACAAGGGGCTCATAAAAGGGAAGGACTTGGAAGATCTCGCCCCACGTCTATTTCCCTTTTGCAAGGATGAAGATCAACTGAACGAATATTTTAGTTTGTTAGACTATAACCTAAAGAGCCTGTACCAAGCGAAAGAATATCCACAATCGCTTCTTCATGTGAAGATGCACAAGCTCTTAAGGCAGCAGAATTTAAATACCTAACCGCGGCATTACAGGGAATGATGTCTATTTTATCGCCTTGTCCTCCTCCCTCAATCCCTCCCGCCCATGCCAGAGGCGGATCTTCGACAGGGGAGGGAAGCTAAATTTCACTAACTTGGGCTTTGTATATAACCAAGTTCTTTAAAATAAGGGTTTTTAAGGTTGGAATAACGGCATTTTGGGCTTTACCCTCTATCCGTCTTCTGATATTGGTTTTATGCTCTATAATTTTTTATAAGCCATGAAATCAGAAGTATTGATCATTTTCCCGCCTCAGTGGGTACCGGTTTCTCCATATAGCGCCCTTCCTTTGCTCCGCGCCAGACTCCAAAGAGACGGGATTCCAACAAAGCTTTTGGATTTAAATTGCATGGCGTATAATGCTCTGTTAACCGAGGAATATCTCAACGGGCTGCGTCTTCCGGTTGAATTTTCCGCCAGGGATCCTCGTTACCCGTTTCGATGGCTCCTGACATTTAGAGACGAACTGGCAAGGAGGCTTGAAAACGCGAAAGCAATCATGCGTACGGCCTCGTCTTTTTTTGATGGGAAACAATATCTCTACGCAGAGAATACGCTCAGATACGCTCTTTTCCTGATTTCCCTTGTTTTTTGGCCACAGAGGGTGGATGTGGACTCGCTCGATCTCGGTGTGCCTTCCTCCGACTTATTCTCAACCGCACAGATGGAGCGATCTTTTGGTTCTTTTGTCTTTGAAGACGTCATGGAACAGATTCTTGCGGTTGAGTCTTTAGACAAATTTGACATTGTTGGATTCTCCGTCCATACGAAATTCCAGCTCTTTTATTCCCTTCGACTCGTCAAGCAGTACTTCCGCCACGAAACGCCACGTGCTCACGTGACCCTGGGCGGTACTTTTCTGAGTTCACTTCAACACTATTATCCGACCTTTCACCCAATTTTCGATGCCGGTGTCGACACGATCGTCTATTCACAAGGAGAAGAAACACTCGCTCATTTGTGCCGTCTCGTGGCTGGCGGCAAAAGTGCTTCGTCCTGTCTGGGAGTCATTCATTCTGATGGACGCACCATTTACAAAAACACCCGCATGGGGCGTGGTTCCGACCCGATTCCGCTGGATTTGGATTACTCCAGCCTATCTCTAGAAAAGTACATGGCGCCGGCGTCCATCTTGAACATCCCCGCGAGCACGGGTTGCTATTGGGGAAAGTGTCGATTCTGCAACTATCATGACTTCTACTCCGTTCTTGATCCGGCCGGCCTCTCGTCCCTTTTGGAGAGAATGGGGCGTATCCATGAAACGAGATATTTCTTCCTGGCGCAATCGACCTTGAATTACGATCAGGTGATGGCGCTTCCAGCCTTTTCATCCCATCACACTGACTATGTGTGGGGCTCATTGGCAAGGGCTGATAATCAGGCTACGATAGCGTCTGTTGCTCGGCTCTATGCCGCAGGGTGCAGGAAACTCTCCTTGGGATTGGAAACCCGGAGTCCAACACTCCGGGAGAAAATGCACAAGGGTCAGCTTTCGCAAGATTTTGAGGGCTTCCTTCGCCAGTGCCATGCCCAAGGAATTGGAATTGAGCTTTTTTTTGTTGTCGGATATCCCGGCGAAACCATGCGGGACGTCCGCCAGACCTTGGGTTTTATCCGACGCTTTCTTCCCTATATCGATACCCTGTCCGCCAATCGGTTTTCCTTGGTGTGTAATTCCGCCTCCTTCGCTACGATGCGCAAAAAAAAGGAATATATCATTGAGGAAGGAGCGCTTTTGTTCTATGATGTTTTGGACCAGCATAGATCCTGGCGCTATCGTGACAAGAATAAGGCAAAGTTGCATGATCGGAGAATCGGTGTCTTTTGGAAAGGCCTGATCGAAATCATCGAGGAGTCCTCGTCTCACATCTGGCGAGGCAACACCGCTTCTCGTTGCGGCTTCCCGAGACTTCCAGAGCATCATTTTCTATATTGCGCTTCGCGGGACCAACTCAAGCACCTCGATGCGGTTGCTTCTGTGCAACAACGCTTGGTCCCGCTCACGATTGGTGACCAAATTCTTTCGATCGACTTCGAGACCATGACCATTGCGAACATCTCAGATGAAGGCTAGGGCAGAATCGAAAAGACCATATACGCTCTTCTTCTCGCCGCCAGGAAGTTATCCGGCGGTGGCCAACCTCGGCTTTGAAATCGTAATTGACGCGGTGGAAAAAGGCGCTCAGGTGCCCTGCGAGACGATCCGATCCGATTTCTTTCTGTGCCGCCTTATTCATCCGGAGTTGCTCAACAAAATAGCCAACCTTGACGCCATGGATTTTTTTTATGCAGATTCCCTTTTTCCGCGGTTTTCCTCTGAGAAGCGAAGGATCAAAAGGGATGAATATCTTAAAGTCAATGGCGTCAAAGCGGGCGAAAAAAAAGCCATTCAAAAAGCATTGCGGGAATTGGAACGTTACTTCAAACAAGCCCTCAAAGAAAAAACGCCGAAGGTGTTAGCCATCTCCCTCAACAGCGATCGGGTGATTACCGCGCTGCAATTCATCAGAATCGCCATTCAAATCGTTCCAAATATCCGCATCATTATAGGGGGCTCGGCGCTGCAAGGCGATGTGGGCGCGTCGGTCTTTGCTAACTTTTCGGAAATCGATTATCTTGTCACCGGCCGCGGCGAATTCGTGGCCAAGGAGATCATCGAACGTATCTATCGCGGTGAGGACACTGAATCAATTCCAGGATTGATGCTCAGCCGCAAAGCGGGTGGCGTCATTCATCATGCCGCACCTTTGTGCCGATCTCCCTATCCCTTGCCGGAGATGGAGGCGTTTTATGAGGAGCTTGTCCGGCTGACGGAACACCGCGGAAGAGACGCATTCGGAAATATGTACGGAATCGCCGTTATCCAATCTGCCGGATGTTGGTGGGGCAGGTGTGATTTTTGTTCGGAGCCGGATTATCACCAGGGGTATTTTCTCGAGGATTGCAGCGTGATTGCACGGTACGTCCACCGCATTGCGAAACGTTTTCACATCTCGGACATCTTTTTCCTGGACTCGATTCAGCCTCCGGTGTCCCACCTCAGAAAGCTCTGCCGGCTCCTCAACAAGCATTCGCTCCCTTACCGGATTTCCGGAGAGATTCACGCCAGTATCGATGACGAAACTCTGGATCTTCTTCTGGAATCGGGTTTTAAAACCTTACAAGTTGGCATTGAGACGTATTCCCAGGAATTCCTCAACAAGATGAACAAGGGCACAAAGCTCGTCGATATCATTCGCATCCTGGTAAAATGTTTTAACAAGTCGGTTGCCGTTCAGGGGAATCTTCTAATGCATCATCCCCTCGAGGCGCCTGAAACTGTCCGGGAGACTATTCGAGTGATGGAGTTGACGGCCCATCTGTTTGTTCCCTTCCTGCAACACTACTTTGTTGCTCACGGCAGCCGTCTAGCGGCTGACCTGAGCTCGCGTGGCGCTAAAACGTATCCCTTGATGAGACACTCGCTTCTTTATCCGAGGAACCTTCGAAGTCGGCTAACCTTCTCCTACCGCTATCTCCCGGAGAACAGGAAAACATACGGTTTGTGGAGACGTCTGAGCAAGAGCCAAGCAAAAAAAAGGCGAACCGAGAGGCCGATTCTGATGTATGTTGATGGCGGAGAATCCGTCCAGATCATCGATACCCGGCATTCAAGACGGAAGAGCTACTATCTGGATCGATTGGATCGAGATCTAATAGTGACATGCACCCGTCCCTGCAGACTTGCCGACATCCATTCCCTGTTTCCGAAGGTGGCAACCCCCATGGTTTCCGAAAGCATAAACCGTCTCGTCCGGGCGAAAGTGTTGATTCAACAAGACGACCGTTATCTCACCCTGGCCACCCCGTGGAGAAATCCTCGGAGAGAATCGACATGAAAGTCCTGTTAATTTCACTTCCCGGCATCTATCCTTCGTTTCCTGCCGTCGGTTTGGAATTGATTGCACAGGGGCTTCGCGAAAAAGGACACGTACCTACGGTAATCAATGGGCATCTGGAAATTGTCAAATTTATTGACGGCAGATTGCTTCTGTCCCTATGCCAGCAGAACGTCTGGGATCTCCTCTACGCCTTCCTCGTCTACCCGAATGCCAAAGTCGGACTGCGGAGCAAGTCGGTTCTTAACATGCTCACCAGTCCCTCGCAAAGCTATCAATTTGCGGGAGACGAACTCGTGAAGATTGCTTGTGCCATTGCCAAGTTCAATCTTCACCTGATTCGCCGGATTGCAGCGCATCTCCCTCCATCCCTGATCGGATTCAATGTTCAGAACAATCAGCTGTTGGTGGCCAAATTTTTCGCCCGGGAAGCCAAGGCGATGTGGGGCGAAACTGCCTTAACGTTGGTTGGCGGGGCAAGCGTGCGCGATGGTCTTGGGAGATCCATCATCACCCATCATCCTGAGTTCGACTTTGCCTCCGAGGAAAACGGGGTTCGTGGGATCGATGAGATCCTCACAGGGAAACAGCCACCCAAGATACGTGGTTTCTTCTACCGAGGCATGGACGGCAACCCCGCAACCGGCGACGCAGGTTGCCGACAGAGCAAGAGAATAAGGGAATCCGATTTGAACTATGATGAATTCTATGCTCAGCGGAAGCGAAATGAAAAAGCCTGGGATTTTTCAATCTTTCATCCCTGGGATGGGATTCCCGCCATGCTTGCGTTAGGCTGCCGATGGAGCCGTTGCCGTTTCTGCAATTTGCGGCAAAAGCATGAGCCGTTTTCAATTCGAGAGGTTTGCGATTCCATCGACCGGAGATTCCAAGCGACCGGAATTTCCAAAGTGTTTCTGCTCGACCTGTCTCAGCCAGGTAGCCGCATCCTCCAAAGGTTTTTCCGAGAGTTGGAAAGCAGGCATGCTTCCTACTTATTCGGCGCGATGTTTCGTTGCGACATTCTCAAAAAGGACATCATTCGGTTTAGAAAGAACGGCCTGGACATCTGTCATCTGGGGATTGAATCTTATTGCGACAGATTATTGCGGAAAATGAACAAAGGGGTCCGCTTGATCGACATTGTAAAGACCCTCATCACTTGTGTGGAGGAGGGGATCCGTTGTGAAGGAAACCTCATTGTCAATCTCCCGTGGGAAAATGCGGAGGATGTTGCGGAAACCGGTCGAAACCTCACCCTTCTTTCTCATTTGCCCTTACCACGGATCATAAGCTATAAGCTCTCCCATGGCAGCATCGAATATAATTCTTCGGACCCCGATCTTCGATTGAAATGGGTGCCGGAACCGGAGCTGCGGTACGCTTACCCGCCCCATCTTCGCGATTCCGTGGAAACGATGTATTATTCAAAGCGGAAACCCCGACTGAATCACGAAAGGCTATGGCTGGACGTCATAAAGAATTACAAGCGCTATATGCTTTGTCCGCCACACCTGCTGTATGAGGTTTTTGGAGACGGACTGCTGATTCACGATACCCGGGACATGGCAGTTAAAAAAAGGTGGTTTTTGCCGGGTGCGTTCCCTTCCAAGCTATATCAATACTGCAGGGATATTCGTACCATCGCACAGATTGAGCGTCGTTTCTCCTCTGTCAGCGATGTGGAAATTGCTCGGATCTTAGGATCTTTCGTTTCAAGAAGGGTCATGATCCAGTCGGATGATCGATTTCTGTCGATTGCCCTCAGGAGAACATAGTTCGATGCGGATCCAGATCCTGGATGAACATCAGGAAGCCTATGCCAGCATTGAAGAGATGATGCAATCCGGCCTCATCCGCCGCCCCATTGCCCTGGTTCATGTGGATTCCCACGAGGACCTCGAAGTTCCCCTTGGAGGCTGGTCATGCTATGAGCTGCCCGCGCGGCAATATGTGGAGCGGAATCTTACGAGTGGGGATTTTATCCTGCCCCTTCTCCTCAAAGGATATGTGAAAAAGGTCATTCATGTGAATTTCAAGGATGAAGATTGCATGGGAACCAACGTCGGATCCCTGGCCGGCGAAGGTAAGTTCATACGAAGTAATATCGAGGCCCGGTATTTGGAGTTTTATCCCGACAGCAAGACCTGGCACTATCAGAAGACGTCCGATATCGCGTCCTTATCCGAGCTCGTTTGTGGTTACCATGTAATTCTGGACATTGATTGTGACTACTTTGCCTGGCACAGGATCCCGAGACCGATCTATCCATTCCAGTTTTCAGCTGCGCAGCAGAGGTGCATCAGCCGCCATGAGATATCCGATGATGATTATCGGATGAGGTTGCGTCTTCTTCCTCATCAATTGCCCACAATTAACCGATTGACATTCAATGATTCAAAAGCCTGGATTGAGCTCTTCATCGACTACTTTTGTTTTTACCTGAAACTGGATCCCCAATGGACGCTCGTTGCCCGATCGGTAAAAAGCGGTTTTACCCCAAAGAAATTTATCCATGTGATCGAGAAGCGACTCGTGATGGGCTTGAAGCATCCACCGGTTCGCTTGGATATTCCTATTGTGGAGCGGTTGGAGATGAGTCCGTTTGTTATGAAACGAGGGCAAAGTTGGTATTCGTTCAGCACGAATCAAC
The DNA here is from genome assembly GCA_024644775.1 of Deltaproteobacteria bacterium. The sequence goes on along the minus strand of JAHEHB010000007.1, from coordinate 8,692 downwards.
TGATGATGGCAGATCCGCTGGAAAGAATCATTATCCATGGCATAACGAATGAACGGACCATTGGGATGATGAGGGAACGTTTTCTCGGGCGGTGCAAGAACAACGAATGGTTGGCGGAATATCTGCTCCTGCGAACCATCTTTAATTTGAAGAAAACATTCGTGATCAAGTAGGTTCCCATGAAATTCTGGTCATCTCAAGACGATCAGCGGTTCCTTTCTCGTTTTGATGCTTTCTGGCACACACTAAAAGCCATCGAGGGGAAATATAAATATTTGAGCCTGGATCCGAGGCGCCGATACTGGATTGATACATATCCCCCCATGACGATGTGGATGGATGGTCAGAAACAGCAGCAAAAGAGACCAAGGTTGAATCTTGAAACGATTTCGCGGGAAAGCCAAGAAGAGATATTTTCTTTGTATTTACATGTCGGTTTCTGCCGGAGGAGATGTGCCTATTGTCGGCAGTACGAAGTAAACGTGATCAAGGATCCGGCATGCTCGGACCTTCTTCGGAGATATGTTGACATTTTAAAGAGAGATATCGATATCTCCGTGAGTCTCTTTCCCGTTCTACAAAGCCGGACACGCGATATCTATTTTGGCGGGGGAACGCCATCCATGCTCCCACCCCGGCTCCTTGGATCTCTTCTGGAACATTTGCTTAAGCGGATTGACCTGTCCATACTCAGCTCCCAATCAACCTATGAACTCAATCCGGAAGATCATGTGGACGACCTTCTCGAGATACTCAAGGCCATGGCCATCCCCCGTATCAGCATTGGGGTTCAAAGCTTCGATGATCGAATTCTGCGTTCCGTCGGGCGGGGGTACTCCCAGGGTGACATTTTCCGGTTAATCGAAAGCGTCGCAACGTACGGCTTCAAGTCGATCAACCTTGACTTGATCAACGGTTTTCCGCCCCACCAAGAATTCGGGAATTGGAAACGGGAGCTCGAACTTCTTGAACCGCTCTTTGAGTCCGACGCCATCCAAAGCGCCACCCTTTATATGCTTCATCCATTCCCCAAGACGAGTCTTCCCTGCTATCCGGCAGATTCCTATTGGCAAACGAGAAATCTCTGTTTTGCACGAGAGTATCTATGTGATCGACTGCAGCTGCATGAGAAACCGATTTACTGGTTTCAGAAGACACCGATAGAAACAGAGGAGGCGTTTGCACCCTCCTTCTCCATTTTCGGTTACGGGAATTCGAGTTATTCCTCTCTGGGGCGATGGTTGCTGCAGAATGAATCGTCCCTTAAAGCGTATATGGCGCATCAGCGCGAAAACCGATCAAAATCAGCCTTACCGGTCAAGCGGGTTTTCCGGCTGACCCCCAAACAGATGCAGATTCGCTCTCTTCTCTTTGCTATCCGCTCCGGGTCTTTCAAGTTAGGGCAAAAGGATTTAGTTTTAATGAGCACCTTGTTTAAAAAGCATCTCCAAAAATTTTTACAGGACGGTCTGCTGGAACGGAAAAAGGATCTCTATCGACTAACCGAGGCAGGCAAGATCTTCGCACATCAAATGCCGATCCTTTTTTTCGACACGGAGGCTAAAAAGAGTCTCCACAATTACTTGGAATCCCGATTCTCCCCGTCAACAGAGCGAAGCGATCGGTAAAGAGGCGGGCGGAGTTTCCAAGACGGATCTCAGGTGCCTTCAGCGCGCAGAATTTCCAACATCATTTCAGCGCTGTTCAGCATGCCGGCCTCGGTCACGCGATAGGTGTCTTCCTTCCGTTTGAGACGTCCCTGCTTCACGAACCGGTGCAAGATAGCCCGCTCCCTTTCGGTAATCCCTTCTGGAAAATCCTCTTCGCAAAAAGAGAGGAGTTTCGGCAGAAGGACAAGATTTCTTGTTCGCAAGAGCGAAAGTGGTAAGGACCGTATAAAAGCAAGTGGCAGAGAACGCCGGGGCTGTTTGAGATATCCTTCATCCAATCGGGCATTTCGGTAGGCACAGTCGGCCAGGATGCCGTGTGAACCCGCTCCGAGACCGAGGATGTCCGCGTTTCGATACAACATCGTCTTAAATGGACTGGGTTTAACCCGTGCTTGCCAAAAGTCGGTTAGTGTGTGTTGCGAAAACCCATTTTGGAGAAGGAATTTTCTGGCATCTGAATACATCTTTCTGCGGGTATTGCGATCAGCAGTTAGATCTCTGAATTCTTCGAACCGCCGGGTAAAGTACGCATCCGGATGCGGGAAGAATTCCAAGAGATCCACATGATCGGCGGCGATGTCGCGGACACTCTTTCTGACATCCCGCAAGAATGACTCGGTCGATTGTCCCGGCAGACCGAACATCAGGTCGTAGTTGATTTCGTAGCCGGCCTGTCGGAGGCAGTCGATTCCCCTGTCTAAGCTGTTACTCCCCCTGCCGTTATGAATGCCGGCCATTTTACGAACTGGGTCGTCGAAGCTTTGCACTCCGAAGGAAATCCGCTTGACACCCGCCATCCGATATAGCTTAAGTTTCCGGGGGTCCTGCAGGGCAGCCACATCCGATTCCATATCAAATTCCGTCTCATCCGAGATTGCAAAGGCTTTTTTAAGCGCCTCGACCAGCCGGAGAAAGTCTGGGGCAGACAGCAACGTCGGCGTGCCTCCCCCAAAGTATAGATGGGATATCGGTTGGCGAGGGCCGTCCAATGCAACTGACCACTGCCGGATCTCAGCCAGCAAGCGATCAACATACGAGGACAGCACCTCCGGATGGGTCAGTTGTTTACGATGGTATCCGCAGAATCGGCAGATGTGACGGCAGAAGGGGATGTGCAGATAGACCATCAAACCGTGCTTTCCCAAGGCGCCACCAGGGACAGCTCCATCCAGCGTTTCCCGAAGACGGTCGTAGTTCTGCTGAGCGATGTCCATTGGACGAAAGGCGGGGTAAAAGAACATGATGTTGGTGAACACGAGCTCAAAGGGGTCAATCATTTTTATAGCTAATTGACAAAAATTATCGTTTTGAGAGTAGGGATGGGCCACATAAAATTTTTGAATTTATATCACTCGACGTAAAGCGTTGTCAAATCGGCAAAAATAATAGACGGCCACGAAGCCGCCCCCATTAAACCGGAAAAAACGGGGGGGGCGCGAGTTTCAGGCGGCCGAAAAATTGATTATTCGACGGATGACGGCATTGCCAACATCACCGAGAACTGCTGCAGTCGGGTTCCTCCGATTGTTTGCACATAGAATCTATGATAGGATCCTTTCAGTCGCCATCGGTGTTAGAGAAAGGACATCGACCCAAACAATCATGGACGTTCTATTGCTCTATACGCCGATACTGGATGCACGTTCTCCGTATTCAGCTATCGCTTATCTAACCTTTTTTTTAACTTCCAAGGGGATAAAGGCTCACCAGGCAGACCTTTCCATTGGTTGTTTTCTAAAGATCTGCAGCATCGACGGTCTCAATAGAATCCGCCGGCAAATCGACAAGTCATCGCGTAACAGCCCCCCGCCTTCGGCTGTCTTCTTTAAGAAATATTTTGACCTATTTTACAGAGCGATCGGGCCTGCAACCTTGTTTTTGCAAAACAGGGAACCCTCCCTGGTGGATACGCTATCTCGAAAAGACTTTTTTCCGCCTGATTTCCCGGGTCTTCATATTCCGCAACAGGAATTCTCGATGGCCCTGAAGAAAATAGAAAAATCCGATGGCCCGCATAAAGCCGAATCGTTGTCGAATTCACTGACCCGAGAAGGCGCCTATGATATTCTGTTCGGAACCCAAGATCACTATGATCGGGCAAGATACTTTTCGAGTCTGCTTTTGAATAACATTTTCCGTATCGTGCACGATGCAATCGATTCTGACTTCCACCGGAACGCATATGTATATGGTGCTGACATTTCCGGTTCCCACACCTTCAGATTGATTGAAAAAAAGTTGCGATCCGAGCCGACCCTGATCGAGCAATTCCTTTATGAGCTCATAGCCGAAAAATTGATGCTGCACAAGCCGGGGCTGGTTGGTCTGTCGCTGCCTTTCGCCGGATGCGTAACCACAGCCTTTCGTACAGCGCAGTTCATCAAAAAGATAGACCCACAGATAAAAGTCGTTATCGGCGGAGGGTTTGTCAGCACCCATCTTCGCAGGCTATCCACCCTAGAACCGTTCCAATACATTGATGCTGTTGTTCTGGATGCCGGGGAAGCCCCTCTTTACAACCTGATCCAATATTATGAGGGGCGGCTTGAATCGGGTAGACTTATCCGCACTTTTTTGAAAGGAAAACGGTCTGTAGAATACCACAATAACGACATTGAAAAAGAAGTTGTTCACTCTCAGCGTCCCTGCCCTAGTTTCAACGGACTTTCGATGCAGGACTACCTAAACTACTTTATCCTCGGCTTCCCCCGGGGATCCCCCTGGAATACCGGCAAATGGAACCCAATCGTGCTGGCCCACGGATGCTACTGGAACAAATGTGCGTTCTGCACGACAGAGCTCGATTGCGTACAAAGGTATGAGCCTGATTACGCATGTGCCGTCGTCGATAAGCTGGAAAAAGTCTATTCACAAACGGGGAGCAACGGGTTTCATTTCGTAGATGAAGCGATGCCGCCTCGTCTTCTAAAAGATGTTGCGGCGGAAATAATCCGCAGACGATTGCAATTCCGCTGGTGGGGAAACATTCGATTTGAAAAATACTTTACCAAACCCATAACGGAGCTTCTTGCGCAATCCGGTTGTGTTGGCATAACAGGAGGGCTCGAAGCAGCACACAATCGAATCCTCAAGCTCATGAACAAGGGTTTGACGCGCGAAACGATTAGAACCGTAACGAAGAATCTCTCCGCAGCGGGCATTTTCGTGTATGCTTATCTGATGTACGGATTCCCAACCCAAACAAAGCAGGAGACGATGGAGGCGCTTGAATTTATTAGGGACCTTTTCCAATCGGGCTATCTTCATGGCGGCTTCTGGCATCGGTTCTGTTTGCTTGAGTCCAGCACGATGGCAAATCACCCGGAACGTTTCAAGATCGAGATCCGCCGGAAAAGGAAAAGCAATTTTTGCAATTTTGGGATTCCCTTTGCCGATACTGAGACGTATGATCCCGACCAGCTCGAACAGGGACTCCGCTCAGCATTGGCCAATTATATGTGCGGCTGCGGTTTTGAGACGCCGGTTGAACAGTGGTTTGATGTTTGATAGGAGAGGGGCCAGTGGAGAGTCATGAGGGAGGATGTGATGATGCCCATTGAAACAGTCTTGATCGGTGTTACCTATGCATGTCAGTGCGACTGCGTTCATTGTGGCGCAGCGCTGTCACGCGATCCAAAACGTAAAGAGCTCAGCTCCGACGAAATCAAAACCCTCATTGCACAGTGTCAGGATATCCATGCAACCAGTGTGGGGTTCTTCGGGGGGGAGCCCCTCTTGCGAAATGATATCCACACGCTCATTGCCTGCGCCCGCGACCATGGTTTTTGCACCAATCTTGACACCAATGGCGCACTATTGACAAAGCCGTTTGTGCACAAGCTGAAGACGGCAGGGCTCCATATAATCGGTGTGAGCATCGATTCATCCGATCCCGACACGCATGATGCCCTTCGTCGCAAGAAGGGGATTTTCGCCAAGGCGCTCAGGGGAATACGCCACTGTATTGCTGAGGGAATCAAATGCTATATCTCAACCTATGCAACCCATGAAAATGTTTCCAATGGGGATATTTTGGAGGTAATCCAACTGGCTCGCAGGGAAAAGGCCGACTGGATCCGCATCTGTGCTCCTTTTGCCGCCGGCAAGTGGATTTCCAGTACGGAAAATCGTCTTACATCTCAGGAGCGGGCCTTTATTGAACAAATCGCGGACGAGGACCCGGAGTACATCGTCCTTGAGGACCGAAACGGCTGTCCCGGCACACAGCAGAGACTGCTTTACATTTCCGCTTATGGTGACGTTCAGCCATGCTGCTATGTCCCAGTGATGTTCGGCAATATTCGCGAGGAGCCGTTGGCGGATATTGTCCGCCGCATTCAAGACCACCGCATGTACAAACGCTATGGCAAGCTGATGAACTGTCCAATGAACAACGATGAATTCAGAAGCGAGTTTATTGTCCCTCTCTTAGAAAATAGAAAATGTTAAAACGTTTGCAGCGAATCCTCCGCTGGCCTTCTGCAGCTGGGCACTTGAAAGGGTTTTATCTGTTACGCAGAATATTCGGAGAATAGAGCCTTGAAAATCGCGCTTGTATACTGCCCTGCAGTTGAAAGCTCAGGGGGACCCGCTGGGTCAGAGCTTATCATGCCTCCCATCGGAATATGCAGCTTGTCTTCCTACTTGCGTGAAAACGGTTACCTCAGCGACCTGTTTGATCTTCTACTCGAATTCGATACCACCGTGCTCCATGAGGACCTTCGCCGTCCCCTGGTCGATCTGTTCGGCGCTGCCAGATCCGATAGGGCATATGACCCGGCGGTCCTGACGAATCTGAGATTCTGCCTGGGCCTGAATAGAAGCTATCTATCGCGCGAAGTCATGAGACTCTATGAAGAAATTGAGCACGCGAGCCCGGAAATAGAGAAGCGCTCTCCAAACCCGGTGAGACGGTTTTTTGCTTTGAACGCCGAGAAGATGGCTCTCTATGATATTGTCGGGCTATCCATTATTTTGGAAGAACAAAACCCCGCCGCTCTGCTCCTCGCCAGGTGGATCAAGGCTGTTTCGCCTGGCACGAAAATCGTCGTCGGTGGATCAGGCACTCGCCTGGATGACTGGGGCGAGGGCGCAAATCTAATCGTTCGCGGAGACGGTGAGGCGACCTTGCTGTCTTATGTTCGCGCTCAGGATGAATCTGCAAGCGGTGATTCCGATTCATTCCTCGCCGGGGAGGCAGACGTTCAGTTCCATGAATGTCTGGATGTTCTCCCGACCCCTGATTACAAGGCCTTATTTGCCAAGTATCAATATCTCGCTCCAGTTAGGATCGCTCCTCTCGCCGTGACGAGAGGTTGCTATTGGAGTCGATGCTTGTTTTGTTCCTTCGGATGGCGAGATGACGATTCCGAACGATGCACCGCTCCGTATCGGAAAATGTCTGCGGCCAAAGTCGTGGCAGATATTGTCTCCCAAATCCGTGAGAACGGAACGCGCTTCTTTTTTTTCTCCGCGGACGTTGTCGATCCAGCGTTGCTCGAGGAGATTTCGGATGAACTCATCCGCACCTCAACCGAAGTCTTATGGTCCACCGAGGTTCGCGCTGAAAAGCAGCTTCTGAAACCGGGACTTTTTGAAAAATTGTTCCGGTCCGGCTGCCGCAGCTTAACCTGTGGATATGAGTCTTTTAACCAAAGGGTTTTGGACTCCATGCAGAAGGGAATCCGGGTTGAGCATTCAAAGCGGATTCTGGACGGCCTATGCGACGCCGGAATCTTCCCGAATATCGGTTATTTTATGGGATGGCCCGGGGAAACGCCGTCAGAGGCCGCCGAGACACAGAATGCCGTGAATTCTCTTTTTGAGAAAGTCCCGGGAAATGCCGCCGAGAGATTCGTTCTGGTGAAAGATAGCCCCGTGGTGCGGCTGGGCTGTGAAGGAACATGGGAACCACTCAATTACGACGGAGACCAGAAACGGTGGCTTAAGCAAGGAATGAGTTGGAATGCACAGAACCGCCAGTGGTTGATTTTTGCGACAAATTTCTATTGTGACTCCAGGTATTCCTGTTTTTCGGTGCGAGGAGATGGCGGGTATGGATTACTCTACGGGACCCGTTATCCACTTTCGACATTCGGCAGAATGTTTCGAGTTCGGGACAGCTCCTTTGGTATTCTGGGGATGGGACGATTAACCTTCTATGGTTTTTTCCATACCCGCCATTATGCCTCCGAAATCGGCGCCAGGTTTAACTATGATGAATTCCTTCGGTATTGCCCACCGGCTTGTGGATCATCGGACGACGCGACAACCCGGGTGAGTAAGGTCGAAAGGCTCAATTGCGCCTATGGTTTTGTGAAAACCTTTATCAAGGCGCATCATTTTTCAACGGAAGAACAGAAGTTTATCCGGCAAGTTGCGCGCTTTGATTATGGACTGCTGCTCTCCTGCATACGGGAAGAAACCCTGCCCGTGGTTTGTGTGGATGAAAACGGCGAGTTGGTATCGCCCCCGGCAGATGATCCCGAAACTTCCTTCGTGCTGGACTTCACCATTGATATTGCGCGAGTGGCCCAATTCGCCCCATTCGATTATATTTCAAAAAACATCAAGTGCTTAATTCGATTCGACCTAAGTGGCTTCCACCTCATTGAAGATCAATGAGCCGTATTTTTTCTGAAGTGACGGTTAGATGTTCTGGAATTTCCTCCGTAGGAGGGGATTTATGCTTTCCACTCGTCACTTTTAAGTATTTAGGGGGCCGGCTTTTGGTTTGGATTACCGGGGAGAAGCACTCGAAGCAGGTCGAGGCCGTTTATCATTTGAATAAGTGAAAGGTACGTGTCTATCTTTTTCCGGGGTGAGATCTCGGCTCTCTCAATAGCCTCAGCAACCGTTAAGCCGCTATCCAGATCGCGTATTATCTGTGCCTGGACGGTCCGTGCGCCGATGCCCTGAAAGAGGTATTTATGGTAGTAGCCGGCGTCTTTCCCATCCCCCGGGATGGATCGAATCAGTCGTTGATTCAGGATATATCGTCGATTCAAGATGGCATCCAGCGT
>JAHEHB010000526.1:2333-3472 GCA_024644775.1 Deltaproteobacteria bacterium | reverse complement strand
ACCATTAATGAGATCGCTGCCAGAGGGCGCAATGCTGGCCCCACGGCCAATCGTGATGATTCTTCAGTTCAACCGTTACAGCCTCGCTCTGGGTTAAATTTTGTAAACTCAATATTGTCCTTTTTGTTTGATTATCCATACAGTGATTCGTGCCCTGTGGGCCTGTATTTTTCCAAAGTTATTTGAATACAGATGGTTAGGTTAGTTGGCATTGTGATTGCAGATATACCAAGATGAATATCTTTTTCTCTAAAACCATATATCAACCCATTTGAGAGGAAAATTATAATGCTTGAATCTATTATTTTTCTGATATTTGGGATCGGGTTTTTAATCATTTCCCTTTTTTCCGATGACTTCCAGTGGATATAAAAATACTTGTCAGGAGATGTAATCATGCTGGCCATGACACACCGAGCGAAACAGCCCAGGCTTTGACCCCTTCCACCTCCTGATCCAATTTCAAGCGAATCGATCATGAATTCCTCATGTTCAGCCTGTAGTCGAGGCATTCTCCTGGCAAGTCGGACGATCTCGTCATTCTGGCACTGGCTTTATATAGCTTTTCAAAAATAATTTCCGACAGACGGAAGAGTGGTATAGGTGGTGGGTGAAAAAAACGATCGTATAACCTTGGCCAACATTATGTGGGCACAGCATATAGTGGTTAAGTTAAGATACAAAAGAATGAGGTTTTCATTGCGAATAGAACATTTTTCTTGATTCCACCGTAAATCAAAATATAGCAGAATGTTACACTCGGCTCAGATGCCATTTTCGACCCATTTTGGGTCTCTCAATCTTCTTGTTCACTGATTGATATATCCAAAACCTATCTGTGATATTGCACTCTTTCATGTGCTGGTTTTTAGGTTATTGAGAAAATCACGGATTCAGCAAGGTTTAAAATATGAAATGGGTTTCTGAATTTTCCCGGAACAGCAGGGACCTGTGATAATTTCAACGTATCTGAATTTTTGCGATTTTGAATTTATTCCCAATTTATTACAACGCCATTGAATTCTTTGATTTAAAAATGGATTTAAATGGTATATGTATCCGCCTTCTAAACTGAGCACCACAAGTTATGGATGCTTTGAACATGTTTTAATTTATTCGGTAAGTAATGCCAAACTGGC
>JAHEHB010000526.1:0-2323 GCA_024644775.1 Deltaproteobacteria bacterium | reverse complement strand
ATGGAAGAGAATATAGATAATTATGTTTGAGACACACATTCTATTGACTGGCCTTTTCGTCTTTGTAGCTCGAATATGTGATGTATCTATCGGCACAATCCGAACTATTGTTACGGTGCAGGGAAGAACGACTATCGCATTTATTCTTGCCATATTTGAAATTACGATATGGGTAACCGTCGCCAGTACGGTGATAAACCAGATAAAGGATAAACCCCTTCTGGTTGTTTTTTATGCGTTTGGATACGCAACAGGCAATGTGGTTGGAATCATGGTGGAACGAAAATTGGCGTTTGGGACCACAATTCTGAGAATCATCACCCGCACGGCAGGGTCAGAAATCGCCACTCATTTGAGAAACAAAGGTCAACCTGTTACCATTTTTCACGGTGAGGGCATGAGGGGGCCAGTCCATGAGTTATACATTGCCTGCAGACGTAAAGATCTCAAATGGATACTGCCCGAGGTGAGAAGGATCGATTCCAAACTGTTTTACGTCATCGAGCAAGCTCGAGATATGAGCAAAGTACTGAAACCGGTCTACTCTCCTCTCGGCGGATGGAGGATCACAGACAAACGCAAGTAGAAGGATAGTAGCGTCGAGGATGGGCGTGGCAGCGTGAAGCTCCGTTTCCCATCCCCGCTCATCAAATCGGACATGCGGATCTCCCGCATCAGGCTTTCCGGCTGGATTCTACTCAAGACACACGTAGGACGGCAGATTTTATCAGCCTTGGCAACATTGCCCCAAGTTCTCCAAATACCCGCTCCGATGGATGCCTCGCGAATGCACCTTGTGCAGACAAAACCTCCTGTCGTGGCCAACTCGGACGCAAAAGACTGGACCACCATACCGGGTCGCGTTTTCTAAAAAAGCCCAACGGCAGCGTCAGCACATGGCGGTAGAGGTCTTTTCGCATTTCCGAGAGGGCGTATGCTTTGACCAATGATCGTTTGGAGGAAGCCGATAACGAACTTGAGGCCCCCTGCGATGACAACGGCTGCCAAATAGAAACCGCAGTACATGAGCAGCAGGTCAAAGGCCCTCAGTTTAATGGCTTCATTGATGATTTGTTTTTGCATTTCAAGAGGCAATACCCTTACGAAAACCGATGCTTGAACCGTCAACATAAGCACCAGCTTCAGTTTTTCGTCACCGCTCAAAATCCATGCCATCAAAGGCTTTTTTACTATCGGCGTTTTGATTTTTTTAATTATCCGCATCTTCAAGTCTCAGAAATAAGATAAATTATTCTAAGAATTTGTAAATTTTATTAGAGTTTGACAAGCTGCTGTACTTTAAATATAAAAACCGCTCCGCGCCAAGCCGCGGAATATCAATCAATTCCTTTTGACAATTGTATCACGAGCTGCTTGGAATTAGATTTTTGAAATATAGAAGTGAAAACGATTTTTAACCCTCCGACAGATCTAATGGAAATGCGTTTAGTAAGAGCATAAAATAATTCCTTTTACAATTTCGAATCCAATCGGAAGGGCCTCCAACTGACAAGGGTGTCGATAAAAGAACTCCCAGAGAGTAAAATGTTTTTGAACGGACGTGATCGATAAGTAAAAGTGCAAACTCAATATCTGCTCCAATTACGGAGTGGTGATATATATTTAAAAAAATGGAGTATCTACTTTTAAGCGGTACTGACTCGCTCTTTGTCAAAGGTGATAGGACGAGATTATGAGGCAAAAAATCATGAAGAATAGAAATGTTGCGGTGCTGTCGGGTATTTTGTTTCTAATGATGGCGATCGGTGGCGCGCACTCCGCTGAACAGACCGCCTTAGAGATGATACGAGAGATGTTACGAAATCGGGTTGAATACGCCGAGAGACCGGTCAGGATAATCGTGGGCGATGAAGTCGTCTATGCCGAGCAAACGCTTTCCGAATTCTATGAGAAAAGGGTATATCAACCGGCCTGGTGTGACGAAAACGGTTTGCTCGAACCTGCTAATGAATTGATTGAAGCGGTTCGTACTGCCGATAACGAAGGGCTGCGCCCTGAAAATTACCATTTGCAGCGCATCCTGCTGCTGTCAGACGGGATAAAACAGCAAGAGGCAGCTGACAAATTAAGAAAACTTGTAGATCTGGACCTGTTGCTCACCGATTCTTTCCTGATTTACGCATCGCATCTTATCGGAGGTCGTATCAACCCGGAAACCTTGGATCCTCTTTGGAACGCACTGCGACATGAGGTTAACATAGAGGGCCTTTTACAGGCTGCCCTGGAAAGTGGTAGGATTCAGGAAGCCTTGGACAGCCTGAACCCCGTATATCCCACTTATGGGAATCTGAGGCAATGGCTG
>JAHEHB010000525.1 GCA_024644775.1 Deltaproteobacteria bacterium | reverse complement strand
GTCATCGTTATTATGCTGGATAGTCTCAGGGCCGATCATTTGGGATGCTATGGAAACGATTGGATAAAGACCCCGGCCATCGACCAGTTTGCCGATGAAAGCGCTGTTTTCGAACATGCATACTCGGAAGGAATCCCCACACTTCCGTTTCGTTGTGCGGCTTTTACAGGAAAATATACCCTTCCCCGAAGAGGGTGGGGCCCATTGGATCCCATGGATAGCACCATCAGTGAAGTCCTATGGAATAGAGGATATACATCGGCGTTAATTGCGGACACACAGCACATGCACCGGCCGCCGCACAGCAATTTTGCAAGGGGTTTTGACTTTGTTCAATGGATTAGAGGAAACGAGGGCGATGCTTATCTGGTCGATCCGAATATTGATGTTAAATATGATCTCTTTGAAAGTGTCAAAAGCACACGAGGAAGAAAAAACAGGTCTGCGGATGTCGTCAAACATCGGTACACGCGTTATTTGAGAAATATATCACAATGGGTGGATGATTGGTGGGAGACCGATGAAAACCGCTTTGTCGCCCAGGTGTGCAAGGCCGGTATGAAATGGCTGGAAGATCAAAACAAGAAAGATGATCTCTTTCTTTGGTTGGATTGCTTCGACCCCCATGAACCCTGGGATCCACCCAAGTCATTCCAGGATCTCTATCCGGTTCCCGGGTATTCCGGCCCACCGCTGGCCTGGTACGGCGGATACGACGACCTGCTGTCTGAGGCCGAAGTCAGCCATATTCGGTCGCTGTATGCGGCGGATATTTCTTTGTGCGATAAATGGGTTGGTGTCCTTTTAGAAAAGGTTAAAGATCTCGGGATAATGGATAACACCATGATTATTCTTGTGTCCGATCATGGCGAATTCATCGGAGAGCGCGGACTCATTCTGAAAGAAGAGCCCTGGCCGTATGAAGAGTTATCTCAAATCAGCCTGATTATCCGACACCCCGATGGCATCGGGAAAGGTGAAAAAATAAGGGCCTTTGCGGATTCAACGGATATTATGCCCACCATCCTCGATTTCCTTCAGGTCATCGGGCCACAGGCGAAAGCACCGGCATTTGAGGCCACCAAGTTTATCCCCGGGGCAAGCACGGAAGAAATTGAGGGATACAGCCTCATTCCACTCATGTCCGGAGAACGCAAAAAAGTCCGGGAGTTTGCCATATCGGGAAACTTTAACCTCTCCTGGCGAATTCGAGATGAAGCGTGGAGTTTCTTAATGTTTGCAGATGAGGAACATACCCACCGATCCGGACCGGAACTATACAACATCGATAACGCATATAAAGTTCCCGCACCCACCGAATTCAATTCAAAAAAAGACTGGATGGAAAGGGAAAATGTGATCCATCAATACCCGGAAGTGGCGGAACGGATGGAACTGCACTTAAATCGTTTTTTATTAAAATACGGGCAAAGGGAGACCGATTATACCGGCAGGATGGGTACGGTGTATTTCTGGACCCCGAAGAAATGAAGGAAAATTCGATGACCGCTGAATTTTTTGGATATCTGCGAGAAAATAACACGGTGGGCATTCGAAATTACGTGGGTGTAATTTCAGATATGGACAATGTAAATCCCATTGCTAAAAATATTGCCGATCATGTTCAAGGGACGGTTTTAATTACGGATTTATTCGGCAGAAAGCAAATGGGGGTCAATTATGAACTTCGGTTTAAGACGATGACCGGTCTCGGCGGAAATCCTAACCTGGCGGCTGTCATTGTTGTTGGCTTGCACAAACCCTCTGCCATGGCGCTGGAGGAAGCCATATCGAAATCAGGAAAAGAGGTTGAATGCATCGTCTATCAGGAAATCGGCAGTACATTGAAATGTATGGAACACGGGGTAAGAGCCGCTGTCAAATTGGTGAAAAAGTGTTCTGCCATGAGACGAACGCCCCTTCCATTATCAACGCTTAAAATCGGGGTCGAATGTGGGGGATCTGATTTTTCAAGCGGAATTGCCGGAAATTCGGCGATCGGTGTGGCGTCAGACAAACTATTGGATGTTGGCGGAACGGTCGTTCTGTCTGAAACAGCCGAAGTGATGGGGGCAGAACATATCTTGGCCAAGCGGGCAGTGAATCAAAATGTCGCGAACAAGCTGTTGAAAGCCGTAGCGGAAATCAATCGGCTCAGTGAAATGGCCGGTGTTCCGGATATTCGTAAAAGCAATCCATCCGTAGACAACAAAAAAGGCGGCCTAACAACGCTGGCCGAAAAATCTCTCGGCTCTATCCAAAAAGCGGGTAGTAAGCCTTTGAAAGATGTTTTAGACTATGGTAAACCGATACCGTTTGATTCCTCCGGGTTTTATTTCATGAGTACGCCAACACCGGCATGTGAATCCATGACGGCAATGGCAGCCGGTGGTGTTCAAACGATTGTCTTTAACACGGGTGTCGGCAACCCAGCCGCACATCCGGTAACGCCAACCATAAAAGTCACGGGAAACCCGTATACAACCGAAAAGAGTACCGATGACTTAGATGTGGATGTTTCTCATATCATCTCCGCCGGCATGTCTGTGGATGAAGCCGGCGAAAGAATATTTGATGAAATGATAGCGGTTGCCAATGGGAAGATGACGGTTTCGGAAATCCTAAAAGCAACCCAATCGGCCATCAGCATCATCGGTGCCAGCTTCTAATTTTTTTAGACATCCCTGGCAAGCTCACTAACCTTTGATCGCCCCGCCCAACAGGCCGCCGACCACATATTTCTGAAAAAATGTATAGATAATGATGATGGGTATCGTAAACGCCAGGGCCGCTACCATTACATCCGACCATCGATGTTCGTATTGGCCCAGGTATGTAATATAAAGCCCGGTGGGAAGGGTGCGCATTTCCAGTTCGGACGTCAAAATGGAGGCAAAGATGTATTCGTTCCACGAGAGGAGAAACGCATAGATTCCGGCCGCCACAACTCCCGGGCCGATCAATGGGAATACGATTCGCCAAAGGATGCCGAAGCGACCGCAGCCGTCGATATGGGCCGCTTCCTCCATATCCACCGGAATGGTATCGAAAAACCCTTTCAGAATCCATATGCAAAAGGGAAGCGTAATCGAGGTGTGCATGAGAATCACCGCAAAATGGGTATCCACAAGTCCGATATTTACAAATAAAAGATATATGGGAATCAACATCACAACGGTTGGAAACATCTGGGAGGCCAGAATAAAGAGCATCATACCGCGGGATCCGCGAAAGGGAAATCTTGAAAGCGCATATCCGGCAAAGGATCCCACCCCGACACAAATGGCCACCACGGAAAAGCCGACGATGAAGCTGTTTTTAAAGAATGTCCAGATAATCTTTTCCTGGGTGAACATAAGCGTATATCCTTCGAGGGAAGGATCTGCCGGCCAGAATTCGGGTGGCATTTTGGCCACGTTTTTGTTCATCTTTACGCCGGTGGAGACCATCCAAAAAATTGGAAATAAAACCACGATGA
>JAHEHB010000524.1 GCA_024644775.1 Deltaproteobacteria bacterium | reverse complement strand
GTTTACCGTTGATTGTGTGGTGAGGACGAAAATCTTGCTTGAATCCAATGGCATTCAGTGCAAGACCGTTACAGGCGCCGGTACCGGCACCTATCAACTGGAAGGTACCAGTGAGGTGTTTAATGAGCTTCAAGCCGGTTCCTATATCTTTATGGATGCGGATTACGCAAAAAATTTGGGGGAAAACGGACAACCGCTCTGTGAATTCGAACACAGCCTCTTTGTGTATTCAACCGTTATGAGCCGGCCGACGCGAAATCGAGCCGTGCTGGATGCAGGCCATAAAGCCGTATCGATAGATTCTGGAATGCCTCTGGTACACGGCATGGAGGATGTTGAATATTCTCGTGCATCTGATGAACACGGGGCGCTAATACTAAAGAATCCGGACCGGGAAATGAAAATTGGGGACAAAGTAATGCTCATTCCCGGTCACTGCGATCCCACCGCCAACCTCTTTGATTGGTATGTGGGTATTCGGAAAAATCGAGTGGAAACACTCTGGCCGATTGCGGCAAGAGGCGGCATGCGATAATTACGATATTCTAACCGTGTGCCGCCTTTTGGTATAAAGGCGAGATTTCCCGCAAGGTCCCGGTCACCTCTTTCAATGCTGTCAAAAACCGGATAACATCTTCTTCGGTGTTTTCGATACCGAAGCTGACGATGAGCGTGCCCTGTGCATCTGCATACTCCAGGCCGATGGATTGCAAAACGTGAGACGTTCGAAGCGATCCGGTGGCGCAAGCCGAGCGGGTCGATACGGCGATTTTTTCATCGTCGAGCATCAAAACGACACTTTCGCCTTCGATATACTTAATCGAAATCGATACGAGACTCGGTAGGGTGTACTCTGGGCGGCCATTTACGTAATATTCATCAATGTAGTTTGGAAGCTCTTTTAGAAGCTTTTCTTTAAGTGTGTTGATATGCTCGATGCGTTTTGCCATGTCTTGTTTTGCCAGTTTGGCGGCAACCCCCATACCGACAATCCCAATCAAGTTTTCGGAGCCCGCACGTTTATTGTGCTCCTGGATGCCACCGTCTAGCAGCGGAAAAATTCGGGTTCCCCGGCGGATATACAATCCTCCCACTCCGGTGGGGCCGTAGAAAGGATTGGATGCGAGACTGAGCAAATCAATGCCCAGTTCTTGAACATCAACCGGCACCACGCCCACCGAGTCCACAGCGTCTGAATGGAAGAGCACCCCTTTGTCCTTGACAATTTTAGCGATCTCTTCAATCGGTTGTAGGGTTCCCACCTCATTGTTGCTATGCATAATCGATACGAGAACCGTGTCCTCTCTGATGGCGTCAGCCACCTCTTTAGGATTGACGCGACCCGATTCATCCACTGAAACGGAGGTAAACGTGTAATCTGCAGCTTTCAATCGCCGAAGGCTCCGGATGACGGCATTGTGTTCAACGTTGGATGTTACAATGTGTTTTCCCTTATTCGTATTCGCGTACGCAATACCCTTGATGGCGTGATTCACCGATTCCGTTCCGCATGAAGTAAAGATGACTTCCTTGGGGTCCGAGGCATTGATCAAGTCCGCTACCGACTCTCGAGCGTTTTCCAATACTTCAGCGGCTTCCTCACCCGGGGTGTGTTGACTCGAAGGATTGCAGTAGTCTTTTTTGATTGCCTCAATCATGGCATCCTTCACCTCAGGAAGAAGTGGATTTGCCGACATATGATCTAAATATGTATAATTCATTTTTTTTACAAACCTTCCTTTAAGCATGTGGAACCGAATCCTCTATTTGTATGTCGGTTTTACAAGATTCGCAGAACTCAGCATCGTCTTTTACCTCTGCATCACAGTACGGACAATAACATTTATCTCCGTGGGAGTGCGCGTGCACTTCCTTTCTCACGATTTCGGGTTTGGGTTTTCCTGCCTTTCGATCTTCGTAATCTTTTATGGCTGCCTGCAACGCATCAGCACCCAGATTAGAGCAGTGTAGCTTGTTTTTCGGCAATCCATCCAGTGCCTCCGCCACATCCTTGTTTGTGATCGATTTTGCGTCTTCGAGGCTTTTTCCCTTTGCAATCTCAGTGATCATACTGGAAACCGCGATGGCAGACCCACATCCAAAGGTCTGGAATTTAATGTCATCGATATGTTCATTGTTCACCTTTACGTAAATCGTCATCATATCACCGCATAGGGGATTCCCAATCTCCCCCACACCATCTGCATCTTCAATAATACCGACATTTCGGGGTTTTCTGAAATGATCCATAACTGTTTTTGAATACATAGCGACCTCCCGTTAGTTGATACAATATTAATAATCATTTATTCTTTTTAGTAAAGCAGCGAATGTCTAATTCACGATTCAACCGGTTTTTCGGCAGGGGTGTCACAGATAGGTATCCCTATGAAACCTGCTGAGATGCTTTCGCCAAGATTTCAATCATCTGATCCAGCGTTCGGTTTTTATCTCTTGTTTCAGGGGTTTCCTCTGCCAGCTCAGTTTGCCCGACAAAGCGGTAGACATCGGCGGCTCCCAGGTAAATTCTCGGGGTGAGACCCAAATCTTCAAATGTCTTGGCAATTTCTTCCATCTCCCCAATCCATCGCCGCGACTTGGGAGGCATGGTTGGTAACCCGTTTTCCATGGCGGCAAAGCGAGCAGCCTGACTCAAAAGGAATTCATCTTTAAGAGAATCAAACAGACCCATTCTCCAAGCGGCCACAAGCAATTCGGTAGTTAAGGCAGTCGTCCCCTTTGTCAGAGCGGCATAGGTCATTTTGATTCCCGATGCTTGTCCAATCTCTGTACCGATAACGCGCACATCCAGACCGTGTGTGGTCAGTGTCTCAAAACGCTCCGCTTCGCTCCCGGATGCATAAAATCGTGTCGTCCCCTTCTCTCGTGGAGGAGGGCCAATGATACCGGCGTCCACAAAGTGACTCCCCGCAGATTGAATCACGTTTCCGATGACCTTAACCGTCGACGGCGCAATCGCGTTACAATCGACATAGACAATCCGCTCCTTAGTTCGGTGCAGCGCCTGGGCAACTCTTTCGGCTGCACCACTCGCCTCCGAAGGCACCAGGATCGAGAGAATCAAGTCCGCATCTCGAACGAGGTGTTCATACGTTGCCACAAATTCGATACCCACCTGTTTCGCTAAAGCACGCGTCCGATCACTGCGTCCATCCGGACAGGTTATGACCGGCATCCGATTTTCCAAAAGAACACGGCCAACCACGTGCCCCATATCCCCAGGACTCAATAGCCCCACTTTTTTTATGGCCATGAGACGCCCTCCCTTTATTCAGTAGTAAAATATATTTTGATGCCCATTTTCCAAACCTTTAAATCTGATCACCGTGCATTGTAAAAGTCAATATAATTTCGAAATCAGGTATCTAAACGTCTCGAAATTCCTACAACATTTTGAAAATATTAAGTATATTTTGATGCCTGCGTTTTTGGCTCACTCATGGAATAATAGACCAGTGGAATAATCGAGA
>JAHEHB010000523.1 GCA_024644775.1 Deltaproteobacteria bacterium | reverse complement strand
AACGAGACCGCCGCTCAAAATGGCCCAAGATACCGAGGTCCCGGGTGTCCAGAAAAGAATCAACAGCAAATAACATAGAATGATCAGCGGTATCAGATAATGAAGGCCGGATAGGATCGTCTTTAGAAACTCCGGTGTTTCCTCTCTGGTCAAGCCACGGATGTTGCTTTTGATTGCTTCGAGATGGACGATGGAAAAAATAGCTGTATAGGACAAAATTGCAGGAATAAACGCTGCCTTCACCACTTCAAAATACGAGATCCCGATCATTTCGGCCATTATGAAAGCGGCGGCACCCATGATCGGCGGCATGAGCTGACCGTTGGTGGATGCGGCCACTTCGACAGCACCGGCCACATGACGCCGAAACCCCACCTTTCTCATGATCGGTATAGTCATCGCCCCGGTGGTAACCGTATTGGCAATGGATGATCCGGAAATAGACCCCATGGCGGCTGAGGCAACCACAGCCGCTTTAGCGGGCCCTCCCCGAAACCGACCCATGGTGGCAAAGGAAAGGTTGATCAAATATTCTCCTGCCCCGATCTTATCCATCAGCGCACCAAACAGAACAAACAGAAACACAAAGGTCGATGAGACACGAAGCGGTACTGACCATAGGCCTTCTCCGGACATATAGACATGATCGATAATTCTGGAAACTCGAAAGCCGCGGTGTGCCAATTCTCCGGGAATGTACGGTCCAAAGTATGCGTAGAAAAGAAAGGCAAGGGTGATTAACGGCAGCATGGGAGAGACACTGCGTCGTGTGGCTTCCAAGATCAAGACAAGCACCGTGCCGCCGATAAGGATATCGTACACTGCCGCGTCTCCCTGGGCGTTTACCCAGTGATCGTAGTTTACAAATACGTAAAGAGCCACTGCCCCACCGATAATGGCCAGGATGGTATCCGGCATCGCGAGTCGATCCCGAGGGGACTTTTTCGACCAGGGAAAATAGACAAAACAGAGTACCATGGCAAAGGCGAGATGGACACTCAACTGTTTGTAACCGGGTAGCTCTCCGAAAAAGCCGGTATAGAGTTGGAAGAGGGACATGGAAATAGCAAACCACCGGATGAACACCTTGGTTTTACCGGAAAGAATTCGAGATCCTGTTTCTGAATCTTGTACTAACCGACGGCTGGCTTCTATATTCTGTTCCTCTTTTTTTTGTGTCATCAACCTTCCTTGCCACGAGGTGGAAGTGAATCCGGAGCGGCTTTTAATGCCGCCCCGGTTCAGGTGAGTTCCTGTTTGCAGGCGGTTATTTTACGACGCCCACTTCTTTAAAATATTTCTCGGCACCGGGATGGAGGGGTATGCTCATGCCTATCTGAGCCTTTTTCACATCGATGCCCTTGAATTTGGCATGGGCTCCTTTGATCTGAGGCAAGTCGTCATAGATCGCTTTCAGAATGGCGTACACAACATCTTCCTCCAGGCTGGCGCGTGCAGACAGCATTGCCATGACAGCAACGGTTTTCACCGGTGCGTCGACGCCTTTATAAACACCAGCAGGAACCGTGTCGCTGGCGTAAAAAGAGTATTGTTTCATCAGCTTGTCAACGTTGGGGCCGGTGATCGGCACAATCACGGAGGGGACCAACAGACAGGTATCGGTGATATGGGCCGCAGGAACCGCCGTGGTATTGAAATAGGCGTCCAATCGGCCGTCTTTCATATAATCTGCCGCTTGAACTGCCTTCAACTGTTGAGATTTGACATCATCGACGCCTATGCCCCAGGCTTCAAGTATCTGTTTGGCGTTTTCCGCGGTGCCGGATCCCAACGGACCGATGGAAACCCGCTTGCCCTTTAGGTCGGCTATCGACTTGATGTTTGCATCCTTTCTGGCCACGATTTGAATCGTTTCCGGATAGAGCGTCATACATCCGAGAAGATTTTGGACCGGTTTTTCGAACATCAACTTGCCGTTATAGGCATAGTACGCAATGTCGTTTTGCAGTAGGGCAAAGTCGGTGTCG
This sequence comes from Deltaproteobacteria bacterium, assembly GCA_024644775.1. Next base: position 1,507 of record JAHEHB010000523.1, on the reverse strand, counting down.
TCCTTGCTGATCAGTTTCGCGTTGGCCACAGATGCACCGGAAGATTCTGCCGTTACCTTAATATTCTTTTCCTTTAAATGCTTCCAGGCAACGCGTGAAACGGCTCCGGCAAATGGATAGTAAGCACCGGTCACCCATCCGGAAGCGATGGACAGAAATCGGCGTTCGGCTGCTTGAACCGGCCCCCATGTGAACACGATTGCCAATATTACCACTAGACAGATCCCAATACTTTTTTTGTTTCCCATAATGACCTCCTAATTTGATTTCGTTATGATTCTCAAGGGGTCATCTCATTCATACACCGTAGACACACTGCGCCACGATAATACGATATTGAGATTGACCTCCCTATGCACCCCTGTCTTGGGGTGCGCCCTTTCCTTTACTTTAATTTCGGGTTTCAGTGTTTCCGCTTCCGCTTCGTTTCAGACGGAATCTTCGACAGGATCCAGCTGTTTGCCTTACACTCGTCTGAGAAACTGGTAGAATCCCAAATCCCAAGCACCAAATTCCAAATAAATCTCAAATTACAATTTTCAACACGTGGCGCAAGCACCTGCGCTGCGCGTAACCAAACAGGTACGACAAGACCATTTACCGTAAAAGATACGGAATCTCAACCCAGAGAGCCTCATGGGGACAATCCACCTCACAGGGGAGGCAAAACCAGCATGTTCGATATTTGCCGAACGGTTGTCCACATGAATAGCAGCGCTGGGCTTCTTTGCGAGCAGATTCCGCATCCAAGCCCTGCTCAAGTTCCTGGAAATCACCCATACCCGTGCATTGATGTTGGGGAATCCGAATCCGCTTGTGGGTGGCTGCGTTGTTGGTATCGATTTCAAAATCGGTTTCCACAGGGCCGGCATACGCTCGACCATAGCGGAGGTGCTCACCGTTGAGGAATCGATTCACAGACTCTGCGGCCTCTCTACCTTTGGCCATGGCGTCCACCACCGATGAGGGACCGCTCGCTACGTCTCCGGCGACAAAAATCATTTCATCAGGGGTTTGAAGCGTTAGCGGTTCATAGAGTACCGTGCCCTGTTCAGCGAGGTTGGCTGCCTCCAGCAAGCGAGTATCGGGTCGTTGCCCGATGGCCACAATCGCCGTATCCGCATCGATATGATTCAATTGGCAATCGTCAAAGCTGGGCATAAAACATCCGCATTCATCAAAAACCTGGAGACATCGTTGAAATTCAATACCGGTCAACACATTGTCGTTTGATACGAATGTGGGGTTACCCCAACTGCATTGAATCTTTACCCCTTCTGAAACCGCGCCTTCAACGGCCCATGGATAGGCTGGAAGCGTTTCATCGGATTCCAGCGTGACCATGGTCACTTCTTCTGCGCCAAGCCGCAACGCCGATTGGGCTGCGTCTACCGCCACATTTCCGCCGCCGATCACCACAACCCTTTTACCAGCGATCGGGGTTTCGCCCTCCCGGATCTTTTTTAGAAATGGAAGCCCATGATAAATCCCTTTCGACCCTTCTCCA
>JAHEHB010000006.1 GCA_024644775.1 Deltaproteobacteria bacterium | reverse complement strand
ACAAACGCAGGGCCACCACCTGCACGTTTGGCAAGAAAATTCCACGATGCATGAATAAACGCGGCGGAAAGAACCAGTGCGATTGCCAGATTGGTCATGTTTACAATAAATCGATATAGCAGTTCGTTTTAAATTGCCGCGGCGAATTCCGGTGGAAATCTGGCGGCTCCCGAGACTCTCTGCAGTTCTGAAAGGTTTAACACCCATATCAGAAATGCCTCATCCGGCACGTTCCACTCACATCGTATAGCATAACGACTCGCAGTTTCAAATCCAAATCTTGGGTAATACGTTGCATGCCCCAAAACGATGATAAAAGGAACGCAAAAAATTTCTAGTTAATCTGATGATCTTCTCCCGGATTGAAACATATTTTCAAAAAAAATGTTAATTGAAAAGGTTGATATTTACAGAATCATAACAAATATTTATATTGTTCTTAGAAATTCGTGTAGAAAACATGCTCAAAAGACCGTCTTTATCATATTCAGACATGCGGGAGGGGATTATGAAACCAAAACACGTCAGAAATTTAGTCTTTGAAGGAGGCGGTGTCAAGGGCATCGCCTACGTGGGGGCGCTAAAAGTATTGAAAGAAAATGGCATTTTACAGAATGTGCAGCGCTTTTGCGGAACATCGGCCGGCGCGATTTCCGCATGGCTTTGCTGCTACTACAAAAACAAATTGACTGAAATCGAAAAAATCCAACGGCGAACGAAGTTTGAGAAATTCGCAGATGACAACGTAGGCATCGTACGGGATGCCCATCGACTCTTGAATCGCTATGGCTGGCATAAAGGTGATAAGTTCTATCAATGGGCGCAAGATATTACTAAGCGCCGCTTTAAACGCAATCACATCACCTTTCAGCAACTCTTTGAAGAAACCGGAAATGAGCTCCTCGTTACAGGCTGCAATATTTCTAAAGGGAATACGATATTATTTTCAAAGGATCACACACCTGACCTGTTCGTTGAACGTGCAGTCCGGATTTCCATGTCGATTCCTATCTACTTTCGGGCCATTTTCATTCAGGATAAAAACATCGATAAAAAAGGAAGTATAATGGGAAACCCGGGGATCGACAAGGAAATGGATCGTGGACGGGACGTTTTTGTCGACGGTGGCGTTTTGGATAACTACCCCATTCAATTTTTTGATGTTGCGCCCTATGTAAAAAAACCACTCGATGGAGAAGTCATTGAAACCATCAGAGGTCGAACGCCTCGGCAGTATAACAAATCCACATTGGGGTTCCGCTTGGATACGCCGGCCGAATTGGAAATCGGCCAAATAAGAAAAGACGAGGATCAATATAAAACAGAAAATTTCTTCAAATTTGTGATTGCCCTAACGAACATCCTCCACGCGTATGCGAACAAACGACACCTCGATCCTCACGACTGGCACCGTACTATTCGGATAAACACGATGGCAATAAAGGCAACGCAATTTAATCTCACCAAAAAAGACCAGGACGATTTACTTGCCGAGGGCCGAAAGGCGACCGAAGAGTATTTGCGCACATACAACAAGGATTGGTTCAATTTCGTTCCGGTTTGACTAAAACGGAAAATAAAAATCGGCAGGGCCAACAATGGCCCTGCCGATTTAACTCCGGAATTGAAGATCGGTTACTGTTTTCTAAATTTTCTTGTCAAACCTGCGAGTCCGATAAAACCAAAGCCGAGAAGAACCATAGTTCCAGGTTCGGGAACCGGTGCTTGTTCTTCATATTCACCTTGCACTCCGGCCACCCAGTTTCGAAACATGCCTTCCGGAATACCACCGCTGCCAAAATCCGGTTGAGCGTTTGTGTCTGTTCCATAGTTACCACCGTTCCAATATCCGACAGATCCACCCATTCCAGGAAGATCGGTGAATGTGACGCGATGGATAGAATTCCTTCCTACCCATCATTCCTATTTTCCAACATTCCATTTGGGGCCTAGCACCTAAGTTCAAACTCGGCGACCTCTGCTGATGAAACGAATGAACGGTAAAAAAATACCCAGTTTTCTAATCGGATACTGGATGATAATCCAATTTGATTTCTCCGTTTTGGTTTTGATAAAAGAAATTTCCTCTAAACTTCGAATTATCCGTATCCGGGTAGTCAGAACGATAGTGTGCGCCTCTGCTTTCCTTTCTTGCGAGTGCCCCTTCTATGATCAGCTTAACCGTCGTTATCATGTTTTTTAATTCATAATACCTGACAAGATCGTTTGTCGATTGAATCCTGATTATGTCAAGCGCATCTGATATGCGTTTAATTTCATTTTTTGCCACTTTGCAGAATTGCGAATTTCTTACAATGGATAAATATTTCCATGAGATTTTCATGAGATTTTGTTTGAGCTCTGATATAGAAATGCTGCCTTCTTGGAAGGGCACTATGTCGAATGCCGGCAAATCCGGTTTTAAGTGCGTATTATATTTATTAGCAGCCTGTCTGCCGGCAATCATACCGAACACAAAGGTTTCCGATAAGGCATTTCCCCCCAGGCGGTTCGCGCCGTGAAGTCCACCAACGGATTCACCACATGATAGGAGGCCCGGAACCGTGGTTTCACATTTTTTGTCGATGCTCACACCACCCATGAAAAAATGGGTGGCCGGCGAAATGGGAATCAAATCCTTCAAAGGGTTGATATTCACTTTCTTAAGTAGTCGAAGAAGCTCGGCAAATTTCGTGCAAAGCATTGCCTCATCCAAGTGCCTGCAATCCATATAAATATTGCCCTTATCACCACGCCCTTCCATCACCTCGTTGAAAACAGCCCGGGTCATGATATCACGGGTCGCCATATCTCCGGCGGTGTCGTATCGTTCCATGAAACGCTCGCCGTGAGTGTTTCTCAGAAAAGCACCTTCGCCGAAAAGCGGGCTCGATATTGTCACTTTTATCGGAGAAAACATCATAGTTGGATAGTACTGCACAAATTCCATGTCTCGGAGCAAGGCGCCTGTCTCGTATGCGAGACCGTAAGAGTCCCCAGTAATATCCCCTGTGTTATTGGATCGGGCGAACAACATTCCGCCACCTCCAGCTGCCAGTATCACGACGCCGGTGCGAAAAATGAGCACAGTTTCCGGTTTTTTACAGATAGCTATAGCGCCACAAACGCGTCCATCAACACAGAGAAGTTTAATCACCGGTGCAAAATCAATAGTCTTTATGCCGATTTGTTGGACAGTTTTCAGCAGAGGAAGCGTGAGAGAAAGGCCTCGTGTTAAATAGGGATACGTGCTAAAATCTGTTGTGAAGGACCTTGGAACAGAATGTCCCGGTGCCTTTTTTTTCATGAGTTGATTGTCGAGTTTCCTAAAAGCTACCCCACATTCCGTCAGCTTATCAATTATCTCCGAAGATCCTTTCAGGTACAGATCCATCATAATCCGATCATTGACCTCTTTTCCGGCTCGAAGCGTGTCCCTTACGAATATTTCATGGGAATCCTCCGTGCCCGGCCCCGGGGCCAATATGGCCATATTTGTGCCGGAGATAATGGTGTTTCCGCTTCCACCGATTTTGCTTTTTGAAACGACAGTGACATCCAAGCCTTTTTGCTTTGCCTCGAGTGCCGCCATCAATCCAGCAGCGCCACCACCAATGACCAAAACATCTGTCGTGATTTCTTCTTTGGGTAGTCGACGCATTGACAATTCTCCCAGGAAAATCGATTTAGATTCGCTGCGGTATCAAACAGGCAAACCAAGGGCTTTTGCAGGATTTGTCTTGATCATCGTAATGATTTCATCCTCTGTAATGCCGAAGTGTCTCATGATTTCAATGTACATCCATACGATTTTAGAATTAAGCTTACCGGCTGCTTCCACAGCTGTCGGATTGAGTCCACCGACTTCCACATCTAATGATACACCACCGTATAGCTCTACGTCTGAAACTAATTGTTGAACGGTGTATGCTACGGGTGTCGTGTTGTAATCGTGGCTTTTAAAAACAACACCCCGCATACCGACTTCTTTCGCCTGAATGGCCGCCTCGTAACCGTTTACCCGACGACGTCTGTTGGGATCCGGTCCGATGTGAATGTGAATATCGATCGCTCCTTTCATGAGTTCCGTGGTATCCATATGATTTCTCCACTTGTTTATCCGGATTTATTCTGGATTATAGGGGTTTATCTGGGGCTAATTCCTTTTTGGGCACTTGAAGAATTAGTTTATCCGTCCCATATGGGATAGATTCGACGTGACAGGATTCACTCATATATTTTAGTCCTTTCTCAATTTCTTTTTCGTATGTGGAATCAGCCCGCCATCGTTGAGTATGTCTAGTATAAATTTTGGCAGCGGTTCAAACTGAAACTGACCGGCCTCGCACACTAATTGTCCTTTCTTGTAATCAATTTGCACGCTTTCCCCATTTCCGATGACATCCACCGCTTCTTGGCACTGAACTAACGGCAAGCCGGCGTTAATAGCGTTTCTAAAAAAAATTCTTCCAAAGGATTTGGCTACGACCGAACCGATTTCCGAATATTTCAAACAGGTGGCAGCCTGTTCTCGTGAACTCCCGCAGCCGAAATTTTTTCCGGCGACGAGAATGTCGTTTTTTTGAACTTCTTTGGCAAAGGTTGGGTCTAAGCCTTCCAAGGCATGCGTCGCCATTTCGGATGGTTCATGTATCGTATACGTGTACTTACCGGGAAAGATGACATCCGTATTGACATCATCACCATATTTCCAGACACGTCCTATGATTATCATTACAAATTTCCTTACATTACCGCCGCCATTTTAGTAGTGTATCGAATATTTTCTCCACCCGTGGTGTTAATCGTGTTCGATTGTAGGCATCACCGGCCTTTTTTATGGCTTCAGCCTGTGTGGGGTACGGGTGTATGGTTTTGGATAGGGTCCCAAGCCCGGCTCCGGAAACCATCGCCAGTGTGATTTCGGAAATCATATCCCCCGCATGCCTGGAGACCATGGTGGCGCCTACAATTTGATCGGTGCCTTTTTTGACATGTACGGTGAGGAAACCCGCGTCATCACCTTCAAGAATTGACCGATCCACCGTAGACATTTCGATTGTAAACGTATCGACGGCGATACCTTTCTTTTCGGCTTCGTTCGGATAAAGACCCACATGGGCCAATTCCGGATCCGTGTAGGTACACCAGGGGATGGTTAATGTCGTTGTCTTTGAGCGCCCGAAGAACAATGCATTTTGAATCACCACCCGTGCGGTTGCATCTGCGGTATGGGTAAATTTATAAGGAAAACAGATGTCACCCGCTGCGTAAATATTGGTATTCGTTGTTTGCAACCGTTCATTTACTTTAACTCCGGTGTTATCGTATGCGACTCCCGCAGCGTCAAGATTTAAGTCTTCCAAATTCGGGGCCCTACCAACACCAAGAAGGATATGATCGACAATTTCGTCATAATGAGTGCCATGGGAATCAACCATTAAATGAATGCCGTCGGCATGTTTTTTGATTTGAAGATTTTTTCCACAGCATCGGAGCTTCACACCATCACGTTCCATGGATTTTTCGACAATTTCAGCAGCGATACGATCTTCGCGAGGCAAGATACCATGCATCGCTTCAATCAGGGTAACATCACTACCGAAACGGGCGAAGCATTGTGATAGCTCACAACCGATCGGGCCTGCTCCAATGACGCCCAATCGCTTAGGGAGTTGAGTCAGGGAAAAAACAGTTTCATTGGTAAGATAGCCGGCGTCTGCTAAACCCGGAATTGGCAGTTCGGCCGCACGAGCGCCTGTAGCGATGCACGCTTTGGCAAATGTCAATATTTTCCCTTCAACCGCCACGGTGTCGGGTCCTGTAAATTTAGCGGATCCGATAAATACATCGACGCCCAGCTCCGTAAACCGTTTGGCAGAATCATGCTTGCTGATACCTGCTCTCAAACGCCGCATTCTTTCCATTATCGCGGGAAAATCGACGGACACCCCTTCGGGTACATGCACGCCAAAGTCGCCTGCATATCGAACATCCGCAGCCGCTCTTGCCGCACGAATTAACGCTTTAGAGGGCACACAGCCGACATTCAGGCAATCGCCTCCCATCAGATCACGTTCAATCAAAGCGACGTTGCCCCCAAGTCCGGCCGTTCCTGCAGCGGTTACCAATCCGGAGGTACCGGCACCAATCACCACCATATTGTATTTACCCGCAGGTTCAGGATTCTGCCAATCGAGGGGATGGACATTTCTCACAAGCGCCTGGTTATATTCATCGTATGGTTGCGCCTGCGGAAAATCGTCTGCTGACCGCTTTCGATAGGTTGTCTCTTTGTCTTTATCCATAATTGTCAATCTCTATATCTATATATCTCGAAAATCAACAATCTCTCCTGTAATGGCTGCCGCGGTTACACTGGCCGAGCTGCCAAGATATACCTCTGCATCCGGGCTGCCCATTCGGCCTCTGAAATTACGATTTGATGAACTGATACACACCTCGCCCGGTGCCAATACCCCGCTGTGTGCACCTAAACAGGGCCCACACCCAGGATTCATTATAATGGCGTCGGCTTTTGACAACACTGTTAGATATCCTTCTTTCATTGCTTTTCGATAAATATTCATGGAAGCAGGAAAAATTAAAAGTCGGACATTGGGATGAACCTTCTTTCCTTCTATCAGTGTCGCAGCGATCTTTAAATCTTGCAACCGTCCATTGGTACAACTTCCCAAAAATGCCTGATTGATCTTTGTGCCGGCAACCTCTGAAACCGATTTCACGTTATCAACGGTATGTGGACATGCAATTTGTGGCGCCAACTGGCTGATATCGTAAGTAAACGATTTTTCATATTGCGCATCTTCGTCCGCTTTAATCACTTCAAAGTCGCTACGTGCTCGGTTATCAAGCCATTTTAACAGCTTTCTATCCGGTTCAATAAACCCGTTTTTCGCCCCCATTTCAACACTCATGTTGGTAATGGTCATCCGACTTCCAACGGATAGATCCGAAATGGCCGCACCATAAAATTCCACCGATTGATACAATGCGCCATCCGCACCCATCTTACCGATAATAAAAAGAATCATATCTTTGGAAGTTATTCCTTTCGGTAATACGCCATCCACGGTTATCTTGATGCTTTCCGGTACGCGGAACCATATTTTTCCTGTGGCAAAAATAACAGCCATTTCGCTTCTTCCGATGCCCGTGCTGAATGCCCCAAAAGCCCCATAGGTAGTGGTATGAGAATCACTTCCAACAATGATTTTTCCAGGCAGCGTAAATCCTTCTTCCGGTAAGACTTGATGGCATATCCCCACATTGACATCGTAGAAATTTTTAATTCCATGCCTTTGAACAAACTCACGAATAATCTTTTGATTCGCCGCATACGTCTCTGTGGGCGGCGGAGTCGCATGGTCCAAAACGATCACGTGCATATCCGGATGATACACCTCGTCCACACCGAGTTCGTTAAACTTTAGAGATATGGCAGCGGTGTTGTCATGTGACATGGCCACATCCGGTACAACCTCAACAATTTCCCCTGCCTTCACTTTTTGTCCTAATTTTCGTGAAAACACTTTCTCAACAAATGTCTGCCGCATTTCAATACCTTTAGATCGTCTTTTTTGCAACTCAATCTCTATAATAATTTTGATGCCTGTTATACAATCGATATCAGTTGTTTCGCACCTTAATGTCCGCTCTCACCGTGAAGACAAGGTTGTTTACTTTTTTTGACAGGGTCAGTGAGCGAACAGCGGCCCCGTTCCCTTCACCCGGCCTCTGATTTGCCATCCCAGAATCAGGGTTTCCGCGGTGTACGCACCGCAGATTGCCAACACCCCCACTACCGCACCGTTTAGATGGGGAGCGATGAGAATGATGCTTCCGACCAGGGTCACCACGGAAAGACGGAGCCCTGCGCCCATGACCCCGACAATGTGTTCGCTCCTGTCGATGACCGTTTCATCATAGTTCGGTGCCGGTTTAAGGGGCACAATCTTTCCGGCTGCCAGCTTTTTTTTCAAGTAATCTTTGTCCTGTTCCGAATGGATGACGGCCATCCTGAAATGAAGCCCCTCTTCGCGGGCAATCTCTTTTACGATGTTCACCGTCCATTCCAGATTGGAATCGGCGCCCGCGTATCCGGCGGATCCGAGGATAAACGGGATGCGGCGGCTCCGGGCAGCCGACAGGGCCAGACGCAAATCACGTTTCACCGCTGCTCGCGCGTATGCGCACTCCCCTTTTCCAAGACTTGTCGGGCCACCGTCTGTGGAGCCTGCGTCGCAACCGATGAAGTGGGGCTTCCAGGACAACCCTTTTTGCAGACTGCTTTCAAGATATCCGGTGCCCAACATGCCGGTTACCGAAAGAACTCTTATCCCTTCCATTGGGGATCCCCTTGCAATTACTGGCTTGGATCTCTAAACTACGCCTTGTATGGGGCGTAGAAGTCTTTTGTCTCAACATATGCGGTAACAGTTTTTAAGTCCGCCAGGCGGACAAGGGGCTACCACTCGAGTATACCCGCCGGGAGCATCACATCGAGAAGATGCACGAAGGAATAATAGACCGAAATGCTGAAAAGTAAGCTTACCACTCCGTTGCGTACCCATTTGCCTTTTTCGAACAGTCGCGCTGAATAGAGCACCAAAAGCGTTGTGCTGATAACGAAACCGACTGGTTCGAGCATAATCCCATAAACCACCAACCCCAATACCACCAGCACCACTATTTTGTATTTGTCAACCCCCGTCGAGGCCGGTGGTGCCTCTTCGACATCCGTTGCGGGTGTGGATTCGTGCGTGTCACCGGATGCGTTGATAAAAATAAATACGGCGCACACAATAATGAGTATCAGAACCGCAATCGGCATGGCCTCGGGGCCGAGAGTTTGCGGAATGTTGGATTTGGGGGCGCTGTAGGCCACATAGATCAGGAACAGGGCGATGGGTACGGTTATAATCGCAACCACTCGATCAAAGCCGATAAAGTTCTTTTTCGTCTCTCGATCCGCCATTTTTCTGCACTCCTCAAACTTCCGTTACACGGGTTTCAATCGGTACTATTCTTTTTCCGGAAGAAACTGACAAATGAATACAGCAGCGACAAGGCGATGACGATCTGGATTCCCAGCGATATAGGGCGGGTCCAGAATACGCTCCAGTCCCCGTTTGAAAGCGTCAGCGCGCGGCGCAGTGCCTGTTCCATCATTTCTCCCAACACCAGGGCAAGAAGCAGCGGTGCCGCCGGATAATTGTGCTTTCGCATAAAATATCCGATGACGCCGAAAAATATCATCAGGTAAACATCGAATATCGCAAAGCGCATGCTGAAAACCCCGACGGTGCAGAAGGAGAGCACCATGGAATAGAGCAAGGCCCCGGGCACATCCAGCAGCTTGGCAAAAATATTGACCAACGGCAGATTCAGGATGACCAGTATGACATTTCCAATGTACATGCTGGCAATAATGGCCCACACGAACTCGGGACTATTCTGAAATAGCAACGGCCCCGGCTGCACCCCGTAGATCATAAAGGCACCTAGCATGACGGCGGTGGTCGCACTGCCCGGTATGCCGAGGGTCAACAGCGGCACAAGAGCCCCTTGGTTCGCGGAATTATTGGCTGCTTCAGGCCCGGCGACGCCCTCGATAGCCCCCTTTCCGAACATTTCCGGATGCTTGGAAAATTTTTTTTCAAGAACATAAGCGAAAAAAGTTGCGGGCGTGGAGCCGGCGCCGGGAAGCACGCCGACCAGGAACCCGAGAACCGTCCCGCGGCAATACGGCAAAAAGGATTGTTTCAGTTCCTCCCAGGTGATCCATAGCCGTCCCCCCGTTACCGGTATCCGCCCCTGAGGCCCGGATTCTCGGATCTTTTCGGCCTGGATGAGCACCTCGGCGATGGCAAACATGCCGATGGCGACTACGATGAAATCGATCCCTTCAATCAGGTCGAGGATGCCGAAAGCAAACCGGACCTCACCGGTCTGCTGGTCCATCCCCACCATGGCTAAAAACAGTCCGACCAGGGTGGTGAAAACCCCCTTGAGAGGGGATTCGGTTGCCAGGGTTCCCACCATGGTCAAGGCGAGCAATAGCAGTGAAAAATATTCGGCCGGGGTAAACTTTAAACCCAGGCGGGAGATTGGAACCGCCAGCAACATGATAAACACCGTGGCCAACGTGCCCGCAAAGAAAGAGCCGATGGCAGAAGTGGCCAGCGCCGCCTTGGCCCGTCCCTGTTTGGCCATCTGATGGCCATCCAGGCAGGTCACCACGGCCGAACCCTCTCCGGGTGTATTGACCAGAATGGAGGTCGTCGAGCCACCGTAGGCAGTGCCGTAATATATTCCCGCCAGCATGATGACCGCAGATGTCGGCGGCATGTCAAAGGTGAGGGGGAGCAGTACGGAGATTCCGACAACCGCCCCGATTCCGGGCAGGACCCCGATCACCGTCCCGTACACCACGCCGACAAAGCAATAGAGCAAATTCTGAATCGTAAGCGCCTGGCTGAAGCCCAGTGAAAGATTCGAAAAAAGATCCATGATTAAGCTCCGAAGCACACCCCTCCGGAAGAGAAGGTTACCACCTTTTTTTCCGATCCGGCCCTTCTGCCGGGGTGTGCCGGTTTAACGTTGAAGCTAAGCGCGTCCGCCGATGACGCCTTCCTGGATTAAGGCTTCGATCTTGTCTTCGGAATATTCCAAATCCCGCATAATCTGCACCGTATGCTCTCCGAGCTTCGGAGGGTTCTTGCACAGCAGTTTTTTTTGAGCGTTGAAAATCATCGGCAAACGGGGAAGCTCTGTGGTCACCCCGTTCGGGGCGGTCACCTGAACATAATGGTCGCTTCCCCGCAGATGCGGCTCTTGAAGAAGATCCATCGGTGTGTTGACAACGGCATAGGGGACCTGGCATTTTTCCAGACGCTCGATCAATAGATTCGATTCAAGCGATTCGGCTATCTGCTTCACCCGGTCGTTGACGAGGGCGTGCTGTTTCACCCGCCCCTGATTGGTTCGAAGGGCTATATCTTCCCAGAGGTCACAGATCTGGAATTCCTGACAAAATCGTTCCCAGTGCGCGTCACTGGTAACCCCGATAAACACTTGCCGTTGGTCCTTTGTCATGAAGATCTTGTATATAGCCCATCCCAGGTCTTTCCCGATGCTACGTTCGGGCGCCGGCGACGGGACGCGTCCCGTTACACCAGCTTTGGCCATGTGTTGAGCGACAAAAAAGACTGTAGTTTCAAACAGCCCGGACCGGATGCTCTTTCCACGGCCGGTCTTATGCCGCTCGTGCAGCGCAGCGAGAACACCGATCACACCGAACATGGCCGCCCCGATGTCTATGACGGATGTGCCGGCTCTCAGCGGCTGGCCCGGGGGGCCGGTCATGTATGCAAGCCCCCCCATCATTTGTGCCGGTTCGTCCAACAGCGGACGATCTCCTTTGGGGCCCGGGAGAAAGCCTTTGATGGAACAATGAATGATTCGCGGGTTGATCTTGGCCATCTTTTCATAACTGAAGCCCAAACGTCCCAGCGCTCCCGGCGCATAATTGTCCACGACCACATCCGCACCTTTGACGAGTTTTGAGAACACATCTTTTCCGGCCGGGTGCTTCAAATTCATCGCCATGCTTCTTTTATTTCGATTAAATGTCATAAACAGGCTCTGATCCGGCCGTGCGCGTGCCTGATCGCCTCCCTGGGGGCGTTCAATCTTGATAACATTCGCCCCCATATCGGCTAAAATCAACCCGGCGGAAGGTCCGGCCACAATGTGGCCGAGTTCTAGAACCTGGATGTCCGAAAGCAAAAAATCTGATGTCATCTGAAACCTCTCCTCAATAGATACCCGACCCTTTTCTGCAGAGCTTTACCAAGACCTTGTCCATCGGCTTGCCTGTATGCTTGTTCGGCCCGCAGATTCTTGGCGCGAACGCCTCAGAAGCGTTCGCTCAATGCGTCGAAAGATCCTGCTTACTTTTTCTTTTTGGTCATTCCCAGTTTTGTCATGACGTCCGTTATGATAGCCTGTTTCTCATCCAGAAATTCGTCGAAACCGTCCACCATGAATGAGTCGCCCCACCGGTATTTTTTGATCATCCCCTGCCAGGTCGGCGTTTTCACCATTTTTGCCAAAACACCCTGCCAGTATTTCTTGGCGTAATCGGGCATGCCGGGACCGCCCAAAATATACCTGAAGTTTTCCCAGACCAGATCGACCCCCGCTTCTTTGAAGGTGGGAATGTCTTTTAAAATACCGCTCATTCTTTTTTCGGAACTGATGGCCAGTGGACGCAGCTTTTTGGCTTCGATGAGCCCCATGACATCGTCGATGGTGGTCACCTCCGCTTTGGCAGACCCCTCCAGAACGACCGTAGCGGCCCGGGTCCCCCCTGAGAAGGCCGCATAATTGATCTTTGTGATGTCCACACCGGCTTTTGAAAAAAGCGCCCCGTAGCAAACGCGGTCATCGCTGGTTCCGCCGCTCAGCGGCGTGCCCCCCGGATCCTCCTTGAGATCCTTGAGGAGTTCACTCAGTGTCTTGTAAGGCGAATCATACCTGACGAGGATGCCGTAGTAGGCAGAGATGAGACGGGCAATCGGCACGTAGTCTTTGTGGGAATAGGGCGACATTCCGGTGGCATAGTTCATCATTCCGGCAACGGATTGAACAGCGATCATGTAGGGTTTATTCTTGTAGCGCGTAACAATGTGCGCGGTTCCCGGCGCAGATCCGCTCAGGTTTTTAACCGGTAATGCCACAGGGATCAGTTTTTCCTTGACGATGGCCGCGGCAACAGCCCTCGCTGTGGTGTCGAAACCGCTTCCCGGTTTGGACGGGGAGATGAACAGCACAGTCTTGGAGGGGTAATCTTTCTCGCTGGCGGCTGCCACCGAGGTCGCAAATCCGGCCGCAAGGACGAATGAAAGCGATGTGGTTAAAATTGAGACCCAGAATACTTTGCATTTCGACCTAATCATGACGTCCTCCTTTCGCTCGGTTAATGTTACTGCCTCATCCTTATCTTTCGGGACAGCTGCACATAGACATCCCGCGATGAGACGCTCAGATCCTTTATATGATTTTTTCCTGGCGCTCTGGTGCTTTCTGCAGTACCCATGGCTTACCGGATTTGACGATGGCACTGTCAAGAGGATGTGGAATCACTTCCTGAACCATCTCGGACACCTTTAGAAGGGCATCCAGATCCACGCCCGTCTCGATGCCCATCTCCGTGAGCATGTTCACCAAATCTTCTGTGGCGATGTTTCCGGATGCATTGGGCGCATATGGGCACCCGCCGAGTCCGCCGATGGCGGCATCAAATTCGCTGATTCCCGCTTGCATCGCCGCCAAAATGTTCGCCAGCGCCAGCCCCCGGGTGTTGTGCAGATGCATGTGAAAGTGAATGTCCGGGTATTTATCCAGCATATGGGAGACTACTTCGTAAACCTGCTGCGGATTGGCCGTTCCGATGGTATCGGCAATACCGACGCTGCGGATGCCCATGGCGATGTACCGATCGACAACTTTCTCAAACTGCCGAATCGGTATCTTTCCCTCAAACGGGCAGCCTAAAGCACATGCACTTCCTCCGATGACCGATATTCCGGCATCGTAAATCATGGGTACAAGATTTTCAAAGTCTCTCAAAGACTCCTCTATGGAGCGGTTTGCATTGGATCGATTGTGGGATTCGCTGATGGACATCATCAGGTTGATCTGATCCGGTTTGAGGGGGATCGATCTTTGCACCCCTTTGAGGTTGGGGGCTAAAATACGATAAGAGACCCCGGGCAACCGTTCCATTTTTGTCATCACCTCCTCGGCATCGGCCAATTGTGGAATCGCCTTGGGATGAACCGCAGAGGTGACCTGGATGTTTTTCAGGCCGGTTTTTGCCAAGGCATTCACGATGTCGGTTTTTTTGTCCGTGGGGATGTATTTTCTTTCATTTTGAAAGCCGTCCCGCGGTCCGACTTCAACAATCGTTACCTTTTGGGGAAGATTCATATGAGACATCCTTTCTTAAGAAAATATAAAGCGAATAAACGGTTTTTAAGTTTAATGGCAGAATCCATGAGGCCTGTTCGGTCATCCTTTCCCAAGGTCTGGTAATGAGTAGGGGATGCGGCACTTACATCCGTAAATTCGGTTTGACCGAAACGTTTCAACACGTGATCGTGTTAAAATCAAGAGGTAAATATTCAACTCATTAATTGTATACAAATTTATATATCAAATATATCAATAATAATGTCAATAGAATTTGTAAAGTTTGGCACAACGGGCGTAGGTGGACGTGCACTCTCCTTGCGCTTTTTGATTTGGGGCTGCCCATCATTTTAAAATGTTCGATAACGGGCAGTTTCTTACGTCAAACCCGAATACCGCGCGGCGGCAATTTACAAATCGATTCTACTGTCAAAGCGACCTGCTTTGGTGATCACAGAAAATCCACTTGATATATCTTTCCCAATCAATATATTAAAGGAAAATGGAAAATGGCTGTTAAGATTCGAAGATCGACCCTGATATTTCCTGTGAACGTACGAAGGTTTTTGGAAAAGGCATACGCCCGAAAAGCCGACGGCATCTGCCTGGATCTTGAAGACGCGGTACCCTCTTCCGAGAAAGAGAATGCAAGAAAGCTTGTGTGCGAATCCATACCACTGGCGGCACGCGGGGGTGCTGAGGTGATTGTTCGAGTCAATAATGACCCCGATCTCATACTGGAAGACATTGATGCTTCGGTTTACCCGGGCCTTAATGGGATACACCTGCCCAAGGTCGAATCCGCGGAACAGATTCATCGTATGGACGCCGTGCTGGAAGTTAAAGAAAGGGAGCGAGGTCTACCTCCTAAATCCATAGGCATCGCTCTTGCCGTTGAGACACCTTTGGGCGTGCTCAACGCACGGTCGATTGCCGAAGCAAGCCCGCGGATTGTATCCATGGGCGTCGGTCCCGAGGATTATTATTTAGCTTTGGGCGCAGAACCCTCTGAGGACGGAGTCGAGCTTCTTTATGCTGCATCAGCGGTCGTGACCGTTTGCAAAGTGAATAAACTCAGACCCACCGGCATTTTAGGCAGCGTGGCCGGTTTCCGAGACTTGGCTGGATTCGAGAAGGCAGCCATTCGGGGAAGACAAATCGGCACTCAGGGATCAGGGTGCATTCATCCGGACCATGTTAAAATCCTAAATCGTGTATTTTCGCCGTCTCCAGACAGTGTCGAGTATGCGCGAAGGGTCATTGAGGCTTTTGAGGAAGGAGTGCAAAAGGGGACGGCCTCTGTTGGTTTGGATGGCAAAATGGTGGATATCCCCGTGTATTATCGTGCGAAGATTATCCTGGAACGGGCTGAAGCAATCGAGGCAGTAGAGCAAAGAAAAGCCCAAGCGCTCTCTCTAATGAAATGAGGGGCTGGGTAATTTTTTTCTGGTTACAGGCAAGACCGATCACCTGATCATACTACTGGCATGTATGGTTTTGGCATGCGAGAGCTACGGTTCAATGACCATACCCATTTTCTACCTGCCAGGAGCCATGTTACTACACATAAGACAGAGAGGATACAATGGCAAATGAACTTAAAGGAGTCAAAATTGTAGAGGTCGGCGGGGCAGTTGCCATGCCGATCGTTGGGATGCTAGTCGGGAGCTGGGGCGCCGAGGTTATTCATGTGGAACCACCCGGCCGGGGCGATAATCAGCGCTACTCGGTCGCCCGCGGCATGTCGGGCTGGTCCGAGCCCCACCAAATCAATTATCTCTGGGAGCATGTGGACCGCAACAAGAAGAGTATCACCATTAACCTGGGCTCTCTGGAAGGGCAGTCTATTCTCCATAAACTGATTGCCGGGGCAGATGTGTTTATGAATAACTTGCGGCCTTATGAGATGGAAAAATTCAATCTGACCTATAAAAAGTCGCGCGAAATCAACCCAAAGATCATCTTTGCCAATCTTACGGGATACGGGCAGCGCGGCCCGGAAAAGAATACCGGCGGGTATGATTCAGTGGCCTTTTGGGCGCGCAGTGGCGTTATGGACCTCATGCACGATCTCGATAGTGCCCCCAATATCTCCCGACCGGCTTACGGGGACCATGTCACCTCCCTCAGTCTGCTGGCTGGGATCATGGCCGCCCTCTTTATCAGGGAACGAACCGGTGTGGCGCAGGAAGTCGAGATATCGCTTTACAACACGGCCACCTGGGTGCTTGGATTCGACGTGTCCAGCTGCCTTATAACGGGAAACGATGCCAAACGCCCCCAGCGCCAGACCATGGGAAATCCCATCCGTAACGTATATTCCACCAAGGACAGGCGATGGATTATGTTGGGGATGACGAATTCCCAACATTACTGGCCCGGCTTCTGCGCGACCATTGAGCGACCCGATCTCGAGAAGGACGAGCGGTTTGCCACCTACGAGAACCGAATGCGAAATGCCGGCGAACTCATCAAGATAATCGAAGAGATTTTCCTCACCAAAACCTATGCCGAATGGGTTGATATTTTGGGCGCCAAAAGGCTAGTCTGGTCTCCGGTGGTTACCCCGTTGGAAGTCACCCGGGACGAGCAGGCCCTGACCAATGGCTTTTTTGTGGATTGGGATCACCCCGATTATGGAAACATCAAAGTGGTTAATAACCCGATTAAGCTGTCGGAAACAAAGGCGGAGATTAGGTGCAAGGCCCCCGAACTGGGTGAGCACACCGATGATATATTAAAGGAGCTTGATTACTCAGAAGAAGATATCGGCAAGATGAGGACTTCCGGTATTATCGGATGATATACGTAAGCGGCTGACTCGGAAAAGTGCACCCGGGTCGTCTCCCCTCTGTTTCGGACGTAATGGGATTGATTCCTTTGAACATTCCCAGCGCTCCATTGTTCATGACGATGACGATGATGGGGATCTCCTCTCGAATCGGCCAACAATTCGGCCACTTCCGGTTCGATGCTGCCATTGCTGGCACTCGGAATCCCGGGCTCGGGGACGACTGCCGTGATGCTTGGAGCGCTCATGTTGTATGGTCTGAGGCCCGGACCCATGCTCTTTACGACCAGTCCTGATTTCGTATGGGCGTTGATTACCAGTATGTTTGTCGGAAACCTCATTCTGCTGGTTATGAATCTTCCGATCGTACCGCTGTTTGCCGCCAGTTTGCGTATTCCGTATCGTTATTTATATCCGGCGATACTTTTAATATGCCTGATTGGCGCCTATTCACTCCGGAACAACACCAGCGATGTATGGATCATGATCATTTTTGGTGTGCTGAGGTATTTAATGAAAAAATACGACATTCCCGGAGCACCCCTGGTGATTGCGATGGTACTCGGACCTATGCTTGAAAATTCTCTCTATCAGGCGTTGGCATTGTCCCATGGCGACATCACCATTTTCGTCACACGCCCGATTTCAGCAACCCTTTTGGCCATTGCACTGATTATGGCAATCACAGTGGCCTTTAAAACGGTCAGAATCCAAAGGGCGATGTTTCAAGAAGAGGAAGATTAATCTCCTTCTCCGAATCGTTTTCTCCTATCTTATGATGAAATAAGGAGATGGCCATCATGACAACATCAAGACCGATCGACCAGAAGACCTACAGTCTGCAATATTCCTATCGAAATCGGCGGCGTGCGGGTCGCGCCGGGCGACATCATAGTCGGTGACGAGAACGCGGTCATTGCCATACCTACCGTTTTTCCGGAACAGTTTATGGAAAACCTCGCCATCATTCAAACGGTAGAAACCGATTTGCGCACAGCCATTGAAACCGATACGAAAGAGAAGGTTTTGGATCCGATTCCCATCGGGCATAAAATTTCGTTAACGAAAATACAGGAGGGAATGCCCATTGTAAAATACGGGGACGTCATCGGAAAGGCCATGTCAGATATTCGTATGGGACAACATGTTCATGTATATAATGTCACGGACGAATAAGGGAGAGCCGATGACGGAAGAATTTTTCGGACGACCGTTCAAATGGTAAAAAGCTCCCCGGAATATTCGGAGCCAGCCAATCCACCATCAGTGTCGTCGGGGCCGGTTATTAATCGAAAGGAGAGAAACCAATCATGCCAACTATCAAAGCCGAACCATTAAAAGAATTGTGCGTAAACATCTTAAAAGCCGCAGGAACTCCCCCTGGCGATTCTGAAATCGTCGCCGATATTATTGTCAGAGCCAATCTTCGAGGCGTTGACTCCCATGGGATCAGAAATTTACCGCGATATATCGAGGAAATAAAAATCGGCGATATTGTTCCGGGGGCAACCATAAAGGTCATCAAAGAGACCCCCACCACTGCGCTGTTGGATGTGAACAATAATTTTGGTTTCATTGCCGGCAAAAAGGCCATGGAAAAAGCCATCGAGAAAGCCGAACAGAATTGGATCGGTGCCGTGGGAACCTACAATTCAAGAGGTGGAGACGATCATATCGGTGCGCTCTATTATTACAGTGAATTGGCCGCACAAAAGGATATGATCGGTGTTGCTCATGCCACCCGGGGCCCCCGTGTGGCCGCCTGGGGGGGAAACTCAAAAGTATTGGGCATCAACCCGATGTCCATTGCGGTTCCCGCGGCTAACTCCGCGCCGATTAATTTGGACATTTCCATGACTTACACTTCCCGCGGACACCTGGGAGTAAAAGCGGTAAGGGGTGAAAGCGTTCCCGAAGGATGGATTCTCGATCCCGAGGGACAGCCCACCACCGACCCCAAAAAGTACTTCGAAGGAAACCAGGGGACTCTGCTGCCGTTTGGAACCTACAAGGGTTATGGGCTGGCGGTTGTTCTCGAGGCCATTACCGGAGGACTCGGCTCCGGGTGCAGCCACGATTCCATTGGATACGGTCATTTCTACATGGCCATCAATCCCGCCGGGTTCGTTCCGATAAATGAATTCAAGGAACGGTCGGCTGCCTTCATCAAACATCTTAAGGCGTCCGACACCGTACCGGATGTTGAGGAAGTATTTATTCCCGGTGAAATAGAAAATCGCACCAGAGAAAAACGCTTAAAAGAAGGCATTCCCTTAGACGATGTCTTTTGGGATGCATTGCTGGAAACCGCCAAAGATGTGGGGGTCGATGCCGAAAGGGTGATGGGAGATTGATGAACGATTTACCGGGGCAGATAAGCATTTTTGATCGAAATGGGAACCTGCTGCTGCGCTGGATCAATGGCGCCCCCGGCAATTTCCTTGCACCCCATACACTCGCGGTGGATTCCAAAGGCAACCTCTATGTGGGTGAGGTCACACACACTTTTGGAGTTTCAAGAGGTGTGGCGCCACCCGATTGCCATACATTCCAAAAATTTGCCCGAAAGGGATTACCTCCTATTAATAAATGTGAATAGGAAATGTCAAAGAGATAATCTCATCGCAGACAACGGTCGGATTTATCCATTTTTGATAGTTTACCCGACCTGATAATAAGGAGGCAGCATAGTCGACTTGCCGGCCGCGTTCCGCCGTGCTATATCTACCGTAATCGGCGTTAAGGAAACTCCTCAAATTTCAGGATAGATAGGAGATATGAGACGACTTGCAATTATAGACGACTATGAAGAACTTGCATTGAAGTTGGGGGATTGGGACTGCCTTCCCACTGAGGTCCGCATCGACGTACACACGGATCACCTTGATGAGGAAAACTCTCTTGTAAAACGACTGA
This sequence comes from Deltaproteobacteria bacterium, assembly GCA_024644775.1. The sequence goes on along the minus strand of JAHEHB010000006.1, from coordinate 14,134 downwards.
TGCCCTATGAGATCTTGGTCATCATGCGGGAACGCACCCCCTTTTTCCGCAGCCTGATCGAAAAACTCCCAAACCTTAAATTACTCGTCACCACGGGGCAACGGAATCGTTCCATCGACCTTGCCGCCTGTTTGGAAAGAGAGGTAGTGGTTTGTGGCACTGATTCGGGGAAAGGTGCGGCAGCCGAACACACCTGGGGGTTGATCTTGGCGTTGTTGAAAAAAATTCCACAGACGGATCATTCCGTCCGAGAGGGCCGGTGGGGAGGGGAAATCGGCACAGAGCTTAACGGTAAGACCCTGGGAGTTTTGGGCCTTGGCCGTCTGGGTACACAAGTCGCCCGGGTGGGACTGGCATTCGGGATGAAGATCTTGGCATGGAGCCAGAACATGACCGAGAGCCGAGCGTCTGAAGCGGGGGCCGTACATTCGCCGAAAGACGAACTGCTGGCAGGCTCTGACATCATCTCCATTCATCTGGTGTTGAGTGAAAGGACACAAGGACTGATCGGGGCTCACGAGATCGGGTTGATGAAACCAACGGCCTGTATTGTCAATACTTCAAGGGGACCCATCATTGACGAAAGAGCACTTATTGAGGCGCTTCAAACCGGACAGATTGCCGGTGCCGGGATCGACGTATTTGAAACGGAACCGTTGCCACCAGACCATCCGTTTTTGACCCTGCATAATACCGTGATCACACCCCATATGGGATATGTTACCAGAGAAAATTTTCAGATTTTTTTCAAACAGGCAGCGGAGGACGTCGCAGCATGGTTGAATGGCCAACCGATCCGTGTTTTAGTATCGATGAAATAGAAAATTCGACGTCGGTGACCGATTCGGTTTTACACACAGAATCAGCGAAACAATGGAAGTATTAGTTATCCAACCTATTACCGATGAAACTCTCGCACGAATTGCTGCGGTGGACCCACAGGTGAATGTCATTGATGCCCGGGGATGGTTCGATGATGAGATTCGGGAAACATGGCCGGAGTGGACCGTGCAACGCTACCTCGAAAATCACAAAAATCCGGCGAGTACGCGCGAGGACCGTGACCGACTTCTTGCTACCGCAGAAATCATTTTGGGCGGGTGGCCATTTCCGATGGAGCTGCGTGCCAGGGCGCCGCGCCTTCGCTGGTTTCACCAACTGCCGGCCGGAGCCAGCAACCTTCGCAGGGGCGACCTGTGGGGCAGTGACGTCATGGTGACAACATCACGTGGTTACGGCGACACGCATCCCATGGCCGAATACGTTTTAGCCGGTTTTCTTCACTTCGCAAGAGGGCTCCATCTGGCATACCGCGATCAGAGGCACCACCAATTCGATCACCGCACGTATCGTCCGATACTGCTACAGGGCAAAACAGTGTGTATTGTAGGAACCGGCGGTATTGGCCGCAATATCGCACGGTTATGTGCTGGGGCGGGTATGCGCGTTGTTGGAACTCAGCGCTGTGCGTCGTCAGAAACCGCTCCGCCGTCCGAGTTTAGCCGTCTCGAAGGTCCCAACCTTCTTCATGAGCTTCTTGGCGAGAGTGACTTTGTTTCCGTTTGCTGTCAATGGACACCGGAGACCACAAACCTGATTGACCGAGAAACCTTCACGGCCATGAAACCGGGTACCATTTTAGTCAACGTGGCTCGCGGAGAAATCATCGACGAAGAAGCACTCATTGAAGCGCTCGCAACGGGAAAGCTCCGCGGTGTTGCTCTCGATGTCTATGCCGACGAGTTTGAGCACGAACCAGACCCCCGTCTCTGGAACAATGAACGCGTTCTTATCACCCCCCATATCTCCAGCGGAACTGAGAGATCACAGCATCGCGGCATCGAACTGTTTTGTGATAACCTGCGTTCCTATATAAATGACTACCCTTTGACGAACGTGATCGATTGGGAGCGTGGCTACTGATACATTGAAAGAACAAATCTTCGTGAATCCCTAAATTTCCTGTTTTTATAAAACAATTTCAAGTATAACCCCGTATAATTTTTCCCATGATCGCTGACATCTCTCCGGATCCGCCACCGGCGGCGGAGCGTTTCTAATAAAACTCACTTTGACGACTACCTTTCAAATTCTAATTTCCCCAAGCTGCCGCTTCATAATATTGAAAAAGAATCGCTCTCATCACTTGACAACATACTAGTATGGTGGCATGGTAATTTAGAATAAAAATCTAATATAATTATTTTAAAGAATCAATAGAAAAATGGAAAAGAATACACACAACTTGACAGTTCACCGTGAAACCTTGGTTGATAAAATCATTGATATCATTGAAAATCAGATATTAACCGGCAAATTGGAACCTGGAACGAAATTAAGCGAAGCGAGTGTAGCAAACGAATTTAATGTCAGCCGTGCCCCGGCACGTGAGGCGTTGCTGCGCCTGGAAGACGTCAATTTATTGCGCAAAAACCATCTGGGCAGAGAGGTGGCTGAATTCAGCCTTGAAGAGTTTCGCGAAATCTATGAAATAAAAAACGTTATCGAAGCCTATGCTGCAAAACAAGCGGTCGATAATGCCACAGAACGAGATTTTAAAAAACTTAAGTCCATTCTTAACGAGATGTACAACTATCTAAGCCCACCTAATTATAAAAAATTAATAAAATTGAATAATGAATTTCATGACCATATCGTTCATTGCTCCCCGAATAGAAAACTGATTGGACTCTATGACATAAGAGTGAAACAGGTTCGATGGACATCCGTTAATTATAAAACGCGTCCGCAGCTATCTGTGAAAGAGCACAAAGAAATCTACGAAGCCTTTATTAAAAAAGACGGAAATAAGGTGAGAACTTTAGTGGAAAGCCATACGATGGGAAGTATGGAAAGAATTATCACCGAGATGAAATCCAAAGAAGGGAGGTGATAGAACAGAAATTAAAATCAGAACCATCTCACGAATCATTGCAAAACTCTAACGTATGGAGGTTTATCATGATAATTGTAAAAAGCAAAAAATTAATACTACTCGTTAGCCTGTTCGTATTTGTGTTCGTGGTCGGATCGATCAATAGTGCTAGGGCGGCACGTGTCCAGAGCCTGACCATTACAACGGGGGGTGTCGGCGGCGGCTGGTATCCCATCGGCGGCGGCATTGCAAATATTATCAATCCTAAAATTAAACAATATGGTTTCAGGGCCGGTGCCGTTCCAGGCGGTGGCGTTTTAAATCCGGCACGGGTTGGTATGGATGAAGCGGATATGGGTCTGACCCAGTCGTCTTTTCTCATCCTGGCACAAAAAGGGGAGAAGCCTTATGATACCAAGTATCCGAAATTAAGAGCAATATGCAAAATTTTCGACCAGGCGTTACATTATGCGGTTGCGGAAGATTCCGGCGTCGAATCGATCCGCCAAATCGTAAATGACAAAATGAAGTTAAGGTTCGGACCCAATAAGGTCGGGACCAGCAGCGAGTTTATTTTCAACAAACTCATGGCAGCATACGGCGCACCGGTCGATACCTTAAAGGACTGGGGTTGGAAACTCGATTACGGCGGACAAGGTCATCAGTTGTCCCAATACCGGGATAAACACATCGATGGGTTTATCATGCACACTCAGGTTCCCAATTCCGCAACGATGGAAGCCTGTCTTGCCCGGAAAACCAGATTTCTCAATGTTGATGACGAAGCTGCAGCTATCATGAAAAAAGAATGGGGAACAAAACGAACCGTCATACCTGCCAAAACATACGAAGGTCAGACCGAGGATGTTAATACGATTACCATGCCCAATGTGCTGTTCACCACCACGGATCTGCCGGACGATGTGGTATATGAAATTGTTAAAATCATGTTCGAAAAAAAGGAGTATCTGACCAAAGTCCATGTGCTGTTCGGGGATTTTACCCATCAAACCGCAATTGAAGGGCTCGGCATCCAATTGCATCCGGGTGCGGAAAGATATTTCAAGGAAGTTGGCGCAATAAAATAGTCATTCGCTATGAGGGCCTGGAAATCCGGCCGCTTCCGGGTCCTTTTTAAAGCAACACCCGAAAGAGCGGCGGCAGAATTCGGTGATTTTTTATATTCAACCGATTGACACGACGGTCTGTGTCTGCTTTGCTCAATTGAAGTCTTCGCATTTCGATTTGCCTCACCACCGGCAAGACAGGACATCTTCAATCAACCAGTGTTTAGTTTTACGGTCCGCACCGCTTTCTTTTATCAGGAGGAGCAATGGGGAGTCAGCCCGTAACCGATCAAGCAAAAAGAAGCAAGCACAAGGAACTTTCCGGATTTTTTAAATACGGGGTCACCATCTTAGCCGTCTGTTTATCGTCGTTTCACATTTATACCGCCCTATTCGGCAGTTTTGAAGCTTTGAGACAGAGACCGATCCATCTTTTCTTTGGTCTGCCGATCATATTATTACTATACCCCAAGACAAAAAAATCGAATGATCGGGTCGATTTTATCGACATCGCCATGGTGCTGTTCGCCATGGCCAGTATCGGCTGGGTCGTTTTCGATTACAATCGCATCGCTCATAGGATGTCATTGCTTTCACCGGTGCTCCCCATTGATATGATATTGGGCGCCGGGCTGATTATTCTTGTGATCGAAGCCGTTCGCAGAACCGTCGGTTGGCCCATGGCCTCTTTAGGCATTATCGCATTGCTTTATGCCTATTTCGGCCCTTATATGCCGGGTGAGCTTGTTCACAGGGGATTGCCGTTCCACCGCATTATTGACGTCATGTATCTTGAGGTGCAGGGTATCTGGGGTCCGCCGCTGGGGGTTATTGCAAGCTTTGTCTTTCTGTTTATTCTTTTCGGGTCCTTTTTGGAACACTCCGGGGCCGGCAATTTCTATATCGACCTGGCCTATTCCCTGACCGGTCGTTCCGCGGGCGGACCTGCAAAAGCCGCGGTTGTCAGCAGCGGTTTTATGGGGTCCATATCGGGCAGTGCGGTCGCCAATGTCGTTACCACCGGCACCTTTTCGATCCCTTTGATGAAGCGCACCGGGTATCCATCCCACTATGCAGCCGCCGTTGAAGCGGCCGCCTCGACCGGCGGGCAGCTCATGCCCCCCATCATGGGCGCCGGGGCATTCTTAATCGCGGAGTTCGTGGGGGTTACTTATTTTGAAGTCGTAAAAGTCTCAGTCATACCGGCCATTTTATACTTCTTCAGCGTTTACTGCTATGTCGATTTACAAGCCAAAAAATTAGGCTTAAAGGGACTGTCGAAAGACGAGGTCAAATCTTTCGGCCAAGTGATGCGGGAGGGCTGGTTCCATCTGATCCCCATCTCGGTATTGATCTACTATCTGGTGGGCGGATATTCGACCATGCGCGCCGGCATCAGCGGTATCATCAGCTGTTTTTTCGTTTGGATATTTATCGCCTTCAAAAACAAGAAAGACAAAAACCTGTCCACCTTCCTAAAAGACCTGGGGATCGATCTTGTGGTCATTATGGAAAGGGGCGTCAGAAATGCACTGCCGGTCATCGGCGCCTGTGCCTGTGCCGGTATCATCGTCGGGGTGGTGGCCATGTCCGGTATTGCATTGGTTTTTTCGGCTCTGTTGATATCCGCGTCTCACGGATACCTGTTTTTGGCCATCATCCTCATCGCAATCGCGTCTCTGGTTTTGGGGATGGGGCTGCCGACCACATCCGCCTATATCCTGTTAGCGGTGCTGGCCGCACCGGCCCTTGGAGAATTGGGGTTGCCGACGCTCACCGGGCATCTGATTGTTTTCTGGCTCAGCCAGGATACCCATATTACCCCGCCGGTCTGTATCGCCACCTATACGGCAGCCGGCATTGCCAAGTCTCCTCCCCTGAAAACGGCGCTGACCGCTTTCAAGGTTGCCAAAGGGATGTATGTGTTACCCTTTCTATATGCTTACACGCCGATATTGCTGAACGGCACCCCCTTGGAGATAATCGACACGGTCGTTTTCACGGCCATCGGACTGATGTCCATCGCCATCGCATTGGAAGCTTATTCTTATAAACCTCACAATCCCGTTGAAAGAGTCATCATATTTGTCAGCGCGCTTTTAATGTTTTTTCCCCATATATACACCCACATCGCCGGGTTGTTCTTATTTACGGCGGCTGTGGTTTTACCCGGGTTTTTGACGAGATTTCGCAGTGCGAGTCAAGCGGCCTGAGCCGAGCCCGAAGGGGTATGAAGGGTATGTGAATTTGCCGTGTATTTTGTGAAGGAGGTATCTGTTATGAGTAAGGGTCCCGAAGAGATAAAGGATGTCGTCAAAACCCTAAGCGCGCTCAGCACGGGGATGATAGCCGATGCACTCGCCATTTCCGGAATCGATGGTGGGGTTATGGGCGTTCGTCCCGCTCGAGGGTTCGAAGACAAAAAGATCGTCGGTCCGGCGGTGACCTTAACCTTCGCCCAACCGCGTCCCGGCGAGCAGACATTCACCAATTATCAAGTAATCCGGAAATCCAGACCCGGAAGCGTGCTCGTCATTGACGGGAAGGGCTATGACGGGCATTTTACAGGCGACAATCAGGCGGCGTGCGCACGAAAACAAAACCTGGCCGCAATCGTTGTATATGGCGGCGCCAGGGACCTTGTCGGCTTTCGTCAAGCCGGGATGCCGCTTTACTGCACCGGTTCGGCGACCAAAGACAAGCCAAAGGGCTTCAAACCGACGACCTACAATGCACCCATTGAAATCGGCGGCATTACCGTTAAACCAAACGATATCGTTGTCGCCGATGAGGACGGCGTCGTGGTCATTCCGGAAAATTTTATAGATGAACTGATGGAAAATTTGAAAATTATAAATGAAGTCGAAACGACCATGGAACATGCCATCGAAAGCGATGCCCCGGTTGAGGAACTGAAGGCCATTATATCCAGGAAAAAATCGAGAAAATAGGACACACGATAGTGGTATGGCACTGAAAGACACGGCTACACCCGTCGAGGAATTTGAATACATAACGGAGGTATCAGAAATGGCGTATAAAATTGTCTGCCTGGATGTCCATGACCCCAAAGTCCGAGAGATTATGCAATCTGCAGTGCCGGAGGGGTATTATCTTGAAATGGCCGACTCTTATAAACTAGAAGAACAGATGCTGTTGGCAAAAGATGCCGATTTTATTATGGCCGGCTGGGCGCCGGTTTCGGAACCGATGATCCGTTCGGCCGAGAAGGTCAAACTGATCCAGAAATGGGGAATCGGCTATGACAAAATTTCAACCGACACCGCCCGGGAGCTCAAAATTCCCGTTGCTATCACGGCCGGTTGCAACGCCATTCCGGTTGCTGAATTGGCCGTTGCCCTCATGTTGTCGGTGTATCGCAAGATACCCTATGTGGATCGAAACTTAAGGGGCGGTCGATGGCTCAAGACCGAGATGCGGGCCCAGTGTTTCATGCTGAATGGTAAAACCGTCGGAATTATCGGGTGCGGAAACATCGGAAAACGGGTGGCCAAAATCCTACAGGGCTTTGAGGTCGCGGTGCTCTACTATGACATTTTAAAGCTCACGCCGGAAAAGGAAGCCGATTTAGGGACAACCTACCGCCCATTTCAGGACGTGATCACATCCTCGGATATTATCACCCTCCATGTACCGCTGACTACCGAGACAAAAGGATTCATTAATCGGGAAGTGTTTTCGAACATGAAACCCGGCGCCATCGTCATCAACACCGCCAGAGGCGGGGTCATTAACGAAGACGACCTCATCTGGGCGCTCACTGAAGGCATCGTCGCCGGCGCCGGGATCGACGTGTTCGCCACGGAACCGCCGACCACGGACCATCCGCTTTTTCAGATGGACAACGTGGTGGCTACCTGCCATGCCGGCGGCGCGGCCTTTGACAACGTGGTAAACGTGACCCGTCACGCTTTCGACAATATGAAAAAAATTATCGCAAATGAACCGCTGCTCGAGCAGGACATTATTGTGGAGGGGCAATAGCAATAAGTAAGGAGGTGGAAATGAAAGAAAACAAAATGAAACGAAAACTGGAAAGCGGTGAGATGGTGCTCGGAACCTGGGTGCGAAACATCCGTTCCACCTCTCTTGTCCATATGATTGCGCAGTGCGGATTCGATTTTGTCTACATCGATATGGAACATTCCAGCATGAATCTGGAAACCGTTTCGGAATTATGTTTTACCGCCCAGCTGTCCGACATCGTTCCCATTGTCAGGCCCTCCGGAAAACAACCCCATCTGATATCCAAACCCTTGGATTGCGGGGCCATGGGTCTGTTGATTCCCCATGTGGACACGGCGGAAGAAGCCCGTGAGGTGGTGCGGCATGCCAAATATCAGCCCCTGGGGGAAAGAGGGATGAATCTTGCCGGTGCTCACAGCGGGTTTACAGCCCCTGACGGGCAGCTTTTTATAGATACCATGAACCGCGAATCCATATTGATCGTTCAGATTGAAAGTCAAAAAGGGATCGACAATATCGACGATATTTTGGATGTCGAGGGCATTGATGGGGCCGTTATCGGCAGAGCCGATCTTTCCCAGGACTTGGGCATTCCGGGGCAGACCAACGATCCAAAAATTCTGGCATGCGTCGAGCGCATGATTGCTGCTTGCAAAGCAAAGGGCGCCTATTCGGGTTTGCTGGTCAAAGATGTCAACAGCGCCAAAGAGTGGTTGGATAAAGGAATCCAGATCGTTCCCATTGGAAATGCAACCGACATTTTGATGAAGGCATATCGGGAAATCGTCTCGGGGGTCAGGGGCTGATTTTGTTTCTTTTCAACAGCAACCTTGAAACAGGGGAATTTAACGGGATGAGACCATGAGCAGAAAAATAGTAAGAATCGGCGGCGGCGCCATGACGGAGTTGGAACGATTCGAACCGGCAGTTCTTCTCGCCGAAAAAGGGAATATCCAATACCTCTGTTTCGAAAATCTCGCGGAACGGACCTTGGCCTTCGCCCAGCGAAGAAAACTCGAAAATCCGGCCGAGGGCTGCAACCCGGATATCGAAGCCCGGATGAAAGCGGTGCTGCCCATATGTGCTGAAAAAGGCATCAAAATTATCACAAACGCCGGTGCGGCAAACCCAGACGAAGGAACGGCCCGCGTTTTAAGGGTAATTCGGGAATTGGGCCTGCCCGGAATAAAGGTTGCCGCCGTCCTCGGTGACGACGTGCGCCACACACTCTCCCCTTCCCTAAAGATATGGGAAACCGGAGAAACCTTAGACCAGCTGCCCGGGGAGGTAGTGTCAGCCAATGCGTACATCGGGGCTACCCCCATCGTCGAAGCCCTTAATCAGGGAGCCGATGTCGTCATCACCGGCCGTTGCGCCGATCCCTCTCTATTTTTAGCGCCTCTCATTTATGAATTCGGATGGCCGCCGGACAATTGGGATCTTATGGCGGCCGGGACCCTCGTCGGGCACCTCCTGGAGTGCTCGGCATACGTCACCGGAGGCAATTATTGGGACCCCGGATACTCAGAAGATGTTCCGGACCTGGCCCATATCGGCTATCCCATAGCCGAAGTTTGCGAAGATGGCCACGCCGTTATCACAAAAGTGGCCGGCACCGGCGGTATCGTAACCCCCACAACCTGCAAGGTTCAAATGATCTATGAAATCCACGATCCCGAAAATTACAAGACCCCCGATGTGGTGGCCGATTTCAGCCGGGCTGAGATGCGTTCCGTCGGTAAAGACCGGGTGGAAGTCTCCGGAGCCAGGGGAAAAGAGAAGCCCGAGGCGTTAAAGGTCAGCATCGGGGTCATGGACGGATACATGGCCGAGGCGGAAAGGGGTTGGGCCGGTCCCGGCTGTTATGAAAAGGCGAAAGTTGCCGCCCAGGCGATTCAGACCAATCTTCAGCCCATGATGGATGACATCCTTGAATTAAGGGTCGATCTCATCGGGGTAAATGCCATATTCGGCCCCATGGCGCCGGAGCCGGCAGCCCCGCCCAACGAGGTGAGAGTCCGTATTGCCGGAAGAACAAAAACCGAAAAGGCGGCACGCAAAATTCTCTATGAATGCCGGCATCTACTTTTCGGCCCATTGGGCACCGGCGGGACACGCAGCAACGTCAAACCGATCTTTGCCATCTATTCCTCGCTGATCCCCCGACACCGGGCGCCGATTACCGTCATTTGTCACGAAATGAAAATTACCGAGGTGTTGTCGACATGAAAAAAATAAAACTTCGAGAGATCGCCGTCTCAAGATCCGGCGACAAAGGCGACATCAGCAACGTGTCCGTCATTCCCTATGACGAGACCCATTTTGAACTGATTAAACGTCAGGTAACCGTGGAACGCGTCAAAGCCGCTTACGGCGCGCTCGTCAAGGGTAAAATCCACCGGTTTGAATTGCCCGGCATCAAAGCGTTGAACTTTGTCATGTACGCGGCGCTCGGCGGCGGGGTGAGCCGAAGCCTCTGTTTGGATGTGCATGGCAAATCTCGCGGATCGATCATGGGCGGAATTGAAATAGTGGTCGAAGATTGATCCGTTTATAAAAGGCCCGGGAGCTCTGTCCGTTTCACAGACGGCGGACCGTCGTTGCAGCGCATACGACTACCACAACCTAAATGACGGACAAAAGGTTCCACATTGTTTCCGATCCTTTAGGGTCATACAACCCATATCCATGTTTGAAGGAGTCACCCGTGAATATCGATTTTGACCGATTGGAAAAAAAACTGATTGAAACCATTCATAAAAGCGCCTGCATGCTTCCTGAAGAAAACGAAATGGCGCTTCAAAAAGCCTATCAAAACGAAGCAGACGGCTCGATTGGAAAAATCAATCTCCATACCAATCTGCACAATCTGAATTTATCAAAGGAAAACCAAATCCCCATGTGCGCCGATACCGGTTACCCGGTCTTTTTTATCCGCATGGGCGATGTGGAGGGCCCCAACTTAGCGCGCCTCCACACCGCTATTCACAACGCGGTCAGGGTTTGCACAAAATCCGGGTTCATTCGACCCACAGTGGTCGATCCGCTGTCCCGGCTGAACCCAGGGGATAACACAGGACCGGGTTCACCCGTTTTGGAATACAAAGCCGATCCGGAAATCGATTTCTGTGAAATCATTTATGCCCCCAAAGGCGGCGGCACCGAAATTTTCGGCCCCTCCTTCAGGACCCTTCTGGTTGCCGACGGGATCAAAGGAGTCAAAAAATTTGTCTTCGACGGTCTTCTGGTCCACGGCAACAAGACAGGGGCCACCTGCCCGCCCAACATCGTCGGGGTCGGCATCGGGGGCACGGCCGACAGCTGCATGGCGATAGCAAAACAGGCTGCCTGCTTAAGAAAGGTGGGGAGCCGGAATCCCGACCCGCGTATCAGCGATCTGGAAGAAGAACTGTTGGAGGTCATCAATTCGACCGGCGTCGGCCCTCTCGGCATGGGGGGGGAAACGACGATCATCGACATACACATGGAAATCGCACTGACCCATCTTGTCGGAACTCCCATCGGGATGGTGTGCCAGTGCCCGGCAGCCAGAGTCGGCGTCCTGAGAATTTCAAAAGATGCTGAAATTTCGAAAGCAAGCTGGCCGGGATGGTTTAAATATTAGTAAACGCATCAAAATTGGTGACGCCTATGAAAAAATTAACAGTACCTTTATCCGATGAAGACGTCGTTCAGCTCCATGCCGGCGACATCATAACGATTAGCGGAAATATATGGACCTGCAGAAGCGGCTTTTATCGAAAATACATTGAGGAAAACCAAGCCTTTCCGCTGGATAGCACCCAAAACAATGTCTTGATGCACAGCGGTCCCATCATCAAGACTGAAACCGACGGCAGTTACAGGGTGAGGGCCATCAGTATTACCACCAGCGTCCGGTTCGATAAATGGGAACCGAGTGTGATCGAACGCCTGCAGATGAGAGCCATCATCGCCAAAGGCCGGGTGGGCCGGGAGACCCGTAAGGCCATGAAAAAATTCGGATGCGTTCATCTGTCCCGAACCGGGACCTTTGCCGGCGCGTTCGCGCTGAAGGTGAAAAAAATCGTCGACGTCTTTTGGCTGGACCTGGGGCTGCCCGAAGCGCTCTGGGTGTTCAAATTCGAAGACTTCGGCCCCCTGGTGGTGGAAACGGATATCCATGGGGTCAGTATTTACGATAAAATCGGGGCCGATTTCAACGAGAAATTGCCATTATATTACAAACGACTCGGGATCGACGGCTTTGACTTTAGAGAAAAGTAAACTCAACAAGATAACCCGTAAGGGTGCACCATAAACCTTTCAACGTTTGTATCAATTTTAGCATTTGTCATTATCTGAAAAGGAGATGGAATTACAGATGTCCACTCACAATGTCATTATCGGCGTCATTGGAAGCGATGTGCACACCATCGGAAGTAAATTGCTGTCCTATGCCATGAAAAAGAACGGGTTTAATGTATCGGATATCGGTGTTGCCGTATCCCAGGAAGAATTGATCAACGCGGCCGTAGAAACCGACGCCAAGGTCATCCTCGTATCATCCCTCTATGGTCACGGCGAGTTGGATTGCAGGGGATTTAGAGAAAAGTGTATCGAGTCGGGCTTGGACAAGATCAAACTCTATGTCGGCGGCAACCTGGTTGTAGGCAAACGGGACTGGAAAGATGTGGAAAAGACGTTCCTAGACATGGGCTTTGACCGTGTGGCGCCTCCCGGCACTTCCCCCGATCAGGTCATCAGCTGGCTTCGTAAAGATCTTCAATAGGAAACCATCATGCTGCTCATCGATATCGGAAGTACATTTACCAAGTTGGTCGTTATCGATACCGAAAGTCGACAGATCGTGAGATCCACATGCTCGCCCACCACCCTGTCCGACGTTTCCGTCGGATTCAGCAACGGGCTTCAGCAGTTAAAAGCATCCGCCGTTTCCGAAGCACTTCTTGAGGAAAAATATGCATCCAGCAGTGCAGCCGGCGGGTTGCGGATGGTGGCTGTCGGTCTTGTGCCCGACTTGACGGTGGAGGCGGCCAAGCGGGCCGCGCTCGGCGCGGGCGCCAAGGTGATCTCGACTTATTCTTTCGCACTGACGGACCAACATATCCGAAAAATCAGAGGGATCGATCCGGATTTGCTCCTGTTGGCCGGTGGAACCGACGGCGGAGACAAAAAGACCATCATCCATAATGCCCGAAAAATCGGCAATTCGGACATCGGATGTCCCGTCATCGTGGCCGGCAATCGAGAGGCAGTCGATCCCATCCAAAAATATTTCGACCACTCCAGAAAAACCGTCTATTTTGCCGACAATGTGATGCCGAGCCTGAACAAAATCAATGTCGGTTCGGTTAAAGAGATCATCAGGGAAATATTCATCAAACACATCATCCATGCAAAAGGTCTGGACAAAATCAACCGTTTCATCGACTCGATTGTATTTCCCACCCCGCTAGCGGTTTTGGAGGCAGCCAAAACCATTGCCGGCGTCGTTGACAGCGGGGTTGTTATCGTTGATGTGGGCGGGGCCACCACCGATGTCCATTCCATCACCGAGGGGCTTCCCCATGATCCTCAAATCGTATTGAAAGGGCTCCCCGAACCCTTTGCAAAACGGACGGTGGAAGGGGATATCGGTGTTCGGCACAATATTTCTTCCATTGTCGAGCTGGTCGGAAAAGACCGGTTTTTAACCGACATCCAAAGACCGGATCATTTCGATACCAATCGATTGGAGCAACTCACAACATCATGGTCCAACGATACGAGTGCGCTTCCTCAAAATGGGATCGAGGCGGCGTTTGATTTGGCGCTTTCGGTTTCCGCCGTCGATATCGCCATCAACCGTCATGCGGGCTCTCTTGAAGAGCTATGGACCCCCATGGGAAAGACTCTCGTCCAATATGGAAAAGATTTAACCGACATTCATACGGTCATCGGCACCGGAGGGCCCATTATCAACAGCAAAAATCCAAAGGCCGTACTGGAGAAAGTCGTTTTCGACCCTAAAAACCCATTTGCCTTGAAACCCCGTCACCCCAAGATGTATATTGATTCCAACTATGTTCTTTTTTCAATCGGATTGATCAGCCAAGTTTTACCACAGGCATCCGAAGATATTGCTGCCAATTGTTTAAATCACATGGAGGTTTTATAGTATGAAGTTAAAATTTGAAAAACTCAGCGATCAAGAATTTTACGA
>JAHEHB010000005.1:33305-33850 GCA_024644775.1 Deltaproteobacteria bacterium | reverse complement strand
TAACGCCATACCCTTTACAAGTTTCTGCAATAAACCGAGCGCCCGTCATTTTTCGCGTGTTCACTGTAAAATACCTCCTGTTAGGGTTACTTGTATCCTAACTTATCGAAAATTGATTTTAGAAAATCTTCAAGATCGTGGATGTATTTATGGGCAATATCAAAAACCTGCTTTAACTCGATTTTGCCATATTCATGCACGATTAAATTTCTGAAACCAATGGCTCTCACCATCTTTTCCGTAATCTTGATATCTAAGTATCCTTTCTCCTCTAAAATGTAAAGCATCTCATTATTACTTCCGGGCACGCCAAAACCTTCTTCACTAATAATATGGGCAGCGATATCGATACAATTTTGGATCGCCATCTGGATATTGAACAGAATGATTTCTTGGCAGTCGATGTCCTCTAAAAATGCCTTGAGGTCTGTATTTCTCTTCTCGACGACCCGACTGAGATGCCTTTTAACCGAACTTGACTTTGCCAAAATTATGTCTCGATCGACCATACGTTCACCCTTTCGTAATAGAACGAACTAATCCCT
>JAHEHB010000005.1:23638-33295 GCA_024644775.1 Deltaproteobacteria bacterium | reverse complement strand
CATTTTTTGAAGTGAATGCTTTTTTTTATCTCTGACAAGGAGACACTTACCCTTTTCAAAAATCTGTTTTAAAAGTATCTCGCCTGCAGTATTCAAAATTACAAGATGAACATCAACTCTTAAAAGACGCCCCAAGGCATTCGTATATTCATTTCTTTTTTTTATTAAAAAATCATTATCTTTTGAATCAATAAGCAATCCAATATCAAGGTCGCTTAGTGGACGGTTTTTATACGTTGCAAAAGACCCAAAGAGGTATACAGCGATAATTTCCGTTCTATCCCTAAAATATGAGACAATTTTTTTCTCTAATTCGTGCATAAGAACAATATTGATCGCCTCGCAAAATGTCAGAAAAGTAACCTTTTTACGAGAGTGTTTTAGGTGCATTATAATTTAAATGAACATTCCTTAGAAATAATTTTTTGTCAACAAATTCTTCTGATTAACGACCAAACTGCTTCGTTTGATCTGTCCTTCTTTGCTCAAACAATTTACAACAACCTTGCCGAATTTCCTGAAGGTCATTGGTACTAACATTAAATTTTTCTTGACATATCAGAATCGATATGTGTGTAAAATAAATGACAGAATATCAGATTTAACATTCATTTATTGTATATCAGATCGAAAAGGAGCTGGGCAATATGAAACGTTTTGCTGTTATTGTTACTCTAATAGGGGGGTTACTTTTCACAGCCTCGCTGGCTAATGCCGTGAAGTATAAGAAAGTCAAATCCTTTAAAGACGTCGGACAGAATCGGGTTTTTCTAATCGCCCTTACAGAAGCGGTGTCTCCCGATAAACTCGAGAATGCTCTTTGGGAGATTGTAAATGAGCAAATGGAAAAGTACGGCCAGGCGCCCCAGATGTGGATCTACTTTTTTGACAACAAAAAATATACCCCCAAAAAATTTCCAATTGAAGGAAAAGCCATCGATCACCTGATTGCCACTTATTTTTATGCAACCGATACCCGTAAAAAGGATCTGGTAATATTGACCTCCGACGAAAAAACCAAGATCAAAGCGGCACAAAAGATCGAATCACCTTTGTGGCGGGGTCAGTAATCGAGAGGCGGTACGGGCTTCAAAAAGTCGAAACAATCGTCAATTTTGAACCGAGAAAGGGGGGATGCACAGGTAAAGAATCAAGAAGATACCGGCAAAGGTTTTCCAATAATAACGACTGGAGGAAACTCCGGTCCCCTTCATGGATGGAGGTTGAAATTATGAACGAAAAAAAAGACGCGCCTAAAAAGTTAAAAGAATGGTTTCAACGCAAAAAAGACTTCCAGGAAATTCAGGAAAACGTAAATGCGCAAGGGCTTGTTGGGTTCGCCGAAGATCAAGCGAAATCGATGGACCGTAGAAAATTTATCAGCACCATGGCAATGACCACCGGTGGCCTTACCGCGCTCGGTTCTCTTGGTTTTGGAAATGAGGCTGAAGCTGCCCCAAAAAGATTCAAGGCCGCTTATTCGGCGATTATCATGGCTGTTTTTTGGGTCACCAAGGGGGCGGAGACTTTTCAGCATCTCGGGAAATTAACCGGTTTTGATTTTGACATCTTTGATGCAACGGCCGATTCCGGCAAACAAAGACAACAAATCGATCTAATCGCTTCGAAAGCCGATGAATACGATGTCGTGTTCATTCATCCGGCAGCTATCGGGGCGTATACCGAACCGGTTAAGGAATTGATCAGCAAAGGTGTCGTCGTTGTAGATATCGACACGCTCCTTGTGCCGGATCTCTCCACCATCGATATTCTGACCTTTACCGAGCCGGATAATATTTTCATGGGCTCCCAACTTACGGAGTACCTTTGCAAAAAAATCGGCTATAAAGGCAATGTCGTCCACACCCAAGGCCAACTAACTCATACCGGTGCGCAAGGCCGGGCCAAGGGGTTCAGACAGGTCGTCTCCAAATATCCGGACATCAAAGTTATTGACGAGACACCCGGCGAGTGGAGTGTCGATAAAACCCGTCAGATTTGGGACAGCTTGTTGGTCAAATACGAAAAAATCGATGGCGGTTTCTTCCACAATGACGATATGGCGCTAGGGGCATATGCCGCCCTGCAAGCTGTCGATCGCGCCAAAGACACGGTGCTTTGTGGAGTGGACGCCATGGCACCCGCCCTAAGGGAGCTAAAAAAAGGACATATTCAAGGCACCGTGTTCAATCCGGCTTGTCGCGTCCACGGATACGCTTTCTGGGCAGCCTGGTTCCATCTGGTAAACAAGGTCAAGAAAAAGGATATACCAACCTTCATAAGGTGCGATGGGCCGGTCGTCACCGCCGATTCAAAACCGGAAGAGATCGACAGTTACATTTGGTGTAACGAACATTTCCTCATTTAAACCGACCCACACACTAAACGGAAGCTAGGCTTTACAAAGAGCCTGGCTTCTATCTGAATCATTATTATCAGGAGGAACGAGGTGGCCGAAGCCAACCTAAGCAGACAAAAAGCCGTCGAGATGGTCGGTATCACAAAAACTTTTGGCGGTGTTGAAGCCCTTAAAGATGTAAACTTTGCGGTTGCCCAAGGAGAAATCAGAGGACTCGTCGGCGAAAATGGCGCCGGGAAAAGCACCTTGATGAAAATCCTCTCCGGCGCCCAGACCGATTATCTTGGTGAGTTGAACGTGTGGGGCAAAAAAGTGCGTTTCGGAGGAACCGCGGATGCATCCACCGACGGAATCGGTATGATTTATCAGGAGCTGTCTGTGATCGGGTGTCTTACGGTCGCCGAAAACAACTTTCTGGGCAAACAACCGGTAAACCGTTTCGGGATAGTGAAATGGAAGCAGATGCAACAGGAAGCCCGAGAGCACTTAAAGAGCTTGGGGATCGAAGTTGACGTCAACCTTCCTCTGAGCCTGCTTCCTTTCAGTGTGCGCCAGATGATTGAGATCGCTAAGGTCATATTTTCAGGGGCCAGAATCATTATCATGGATGAGCCGACCTCATCTCTTTCTTACGCAGAAATCAAGCAACTTTTCGCTTTGGTGCGTACCCTGAAAGAAAGGGGCCATACGATTATCTTTATCTCTCATTTCATCGAGGATGTCATGGAGGTTTCCGATTCCATCACAATTCTTAAAGACGGCATGGTCACAGATACGCTCGCTAACACAGGTCTTACGAAACATGACGTAATTGGCCCCATGATAGGGAGCACGACGAGTCACCTGGTACGAGAGGTGGATGAAGTTGTACATCTGCAATCCCCGGATACTGAGGTTGTTTTGGAGGCCAAAGAGCTGACCAAACCAGGAGACTTTGAAACGATTTCATTTGAGCTTCGGCGAGGCGAAATTCTCGGTCTTTATGGATTGTTGGGTGCGGGACACGAAGAATTGGGGCGAGCCATATTCGGGCTAAAAAAATATGATAAAGGAACGGTGATTTTAGAAGGAAAACCGATACCGGCAAATCGACCGCACAAGGTGAAAAATTTGGGCATCGCCTACATTTCTGAAGACCGGGGGGGATCCCTCTTTCATCAGTTCGAGATTTTCAAAAATATCTCGCTTCCTTATCTTCCTCAGGTATTGGGCCCCAAACTGGATTGGCTGATCAAATACCGTAAAGAAATTGAAGTTTGTGCGCGTCAAATTAAAAATTTCGCGATCAAGACCGCAGGGCCCTTGGCCCCTTTAGGTTCACTCAGCGGAGGAAACCAACAAAAAGCCGCTCTTGCGAGGTGGCTGACCATCATGCCTAAGGTTGTAATACTGCAGGAGCCGACCCGTGGGGTGGATGTCGGTGCCAAATCGGAAATCGTCCAGTCCATCCGTGATCTCAAAGAACAGGGTCTTTCCTGCATCGTGATATCGATGGAGCCTGAAACGATCCTTGATCTCAGTGATCGTGTGTTGCTTTTCTCCCGCGGCCGGATCGTCAAAGAAATCAAAGATACGACCACTTCAAAATCATACCTAATGGAGTTGACCTAAACATGACATCAATTGCGAATAACAGTTTTCTGTACCCCGTAATCATGTGGATTAAACCAAGGGCCCGTATTCTAGCGCCACTATTCACTCTCATTGTTCTGGCGGTGTTTTTTGGAGTTGTGACCGATCATTTCCTGACCCTTCGCAATCTTGAAAATATCGTTGAACAGGCATCTTTGCTTGCCATATTGGCAACCGGGGTTACCTTGGTTTTACTGCTCGGTGAAATCGATCTTTCTTTTGCCAATGCAGCAACATTAGTGGGGATGACAATGGCCCTCATGACAGACAGCGAGTTCGCTCTTGGATGGATTATTCCGGTATGTGTGCTGGTTGCGCTGGCGGTCGGGTTCGCAAACGGCTATATATCCGCGTACATCCGTGTGCCATCGTTTATGGCCACCCTCGCCATGTATCAGGTCGCGTACGGGATCGCACATTACGCCAGCCACGCAACACCGGTGTTTTCTGTGCCCAAGCTCTTTTCGATTCTCGGAAACAAAAACCTCGGCGTCATTCCCTGGATATTTATTTGTGCGATTATGGTCATGCTGGGGGCTCATTTCCTTCTTCGGTACACACGATTCGGCCGCTACATATACATGACCGGAGGAAACCGTGAGGCGGCCAGGGTTTCCGGAGTAAACACCCGACTGGTTGTAACTGCGGTTTTTTGTATCGCTGGACTTACCTCTGGATTTGGCGGAATGTTGGGGATTGGGCGTCTCGGTGTGGCTTATGACAACACCATGAATTCAAAGCTAATCGACGGTATTGCCGCCGTTGTCCTGGGGGGGACCTCTCTCACCGGAGGTGAAGGAGGGATGCTGAATACCGTCATCGGAGTCCTCATCTGGACGTCACTCGGTATTGGTTTGGACCTCATGGATATTTCAATCTATATCAAGGATCTGGTTCGCGGCGCGATCCTATTGGTGGCTCTAATCTTCAACGTCATCGTTCAACGATCGGCGCAAACCGAGGAATAAGATTATCAGATTGGCCGTTGATAAATTTGATAAATCGCTCGAAAGCGCCGGACGGGAGGATCTTCATCGTCCTGGAAGTCGTCGAAGGAAATCTCTTTTAGACCATGCATTTTAAAGCCATTTAACTCATGCTTTGTTAGCGGCCACGGCATCTTCCCTGGATGTTCTTCAGGATTCCTTCCCCTGCAAATGACTAGCAGCGTCCCCTCCGGCGCTGCAAACCGCGATATGCGTTCAATGGCTCCAGGACGCAGCTCCGATGGTAACACTTGTAGCGTATAAGACTCTACGACCATATCGAATGCAGCGTTCCACAATGCTGGAGATTCAAATAGATCCGTTGTGATGTATTGTACCGTAGACTTGGGAAACCGTGCGTTGCACCAATCAATCGCGGTTTGTGAAATATCAAACGCAAGCACCTTAAATCCCCGGCGAGCCAACTCCTCGGCATCATCCCCGAGTCCACAGCCGATTTTAAGTGCGTTTTTTCCTTCCCCTGATATTTTCTCACGATCCAACCAGTCCACAAGACTCGGGTTGGGGATCATATCCGCCCAAGGTACGATTCCGGAATCACCATCCGCCACTTTATACAGCGCCTCAAACCAGCCCAGTGGATCTTTTTGCACAAGAAATTTTTGAGCCAGCTCTCGTGCCTTTACCCGTTTTGATTCCACAATTAGTTCTTATTTTTCATTTCCAGACAGGCCTTTACGATATCTCTTACACCGAAACCGAGCGCATCAATGAGATATTCCAGAGTGCCCACCTCACCGAATCGATCCTGCACACCCAACCGTTTCACCTTTACAGGATATTGCTCTGCAAGCACCTCGCACACCGCACTGCCGAGCCCCCCGATCACGTTCTGGTTTTCCACCGTAACAACCGCATTCGTTTTTTTTGCAGAAGCTATCAGGGTTTCCACATCAAAGGGTTTTATGGAAGGATAGTGAATATGCTCAACGTCGATTCCTTGGGCTTTGAGCGCTGCTGATCCTTCGAAGGCGATCTGTGTCGTGAGTCCGGCAGTGACTAGTGTCACATCGGATCCTTCGGTCAATACCCGAGCCTTAAGAGGATCGAACCGGTAATTTTCATCAAAAATTTTTGCCATCTTTTCACGAATAAGCTGCATATAGATGGGGTGTCTGTTTGATGCCATGTAATTTAGAACCGATCGCAGTTCATAAACATCCGCCGGCGCATAGACCTGCATATTCGGCATGGCGCGAATAATCGCCATATCT
The DNA here is from genome assembly GCA_024644775.1 of Deltaproteobacteria bacterium. Next base: position 27,083 of record JAHEHB010000005.1, on the reverse strand, counting down.
TCAAAACACATGTGTGTCGCCCCATTGTAAGTGGCGGTTACGCCGGGAGCGGTTCCGACTATTTTAACCGGATTATTCGCATATGCCACAGATATGGTCAGTTGATCGTAAACGCGGCGAGTTGCAAAGCCGGTAAAAGTCGCGCAAAATGGAATCATCCCTTCGTTGGCCAAACCCGCTGCAACACCAATCATATTTGCTTCTGCAACACCCATATCGTAAAACCGATCCGGAAACGCATCCGGAACCTTTGGAATGGTGCCGGTTGCTTTACCCAGGTCCGCTTCCATACAGACAACATTCGATTTTTCTTTCATCAGCTCTATTAGTGTGTCGGTATAAACTTCTCTGAGTTCTTTTTCATGCAACTTCATCCCACATCTCCTTTTTTAGAATCATACGGAAGCGTCAACTCGTCAAAATAACATACGCCTTCTAAAACCCGTTTATATTCGTCTCCATCGGCAACTTTAATATGATGGCACGATACTTGACCCTCATAACATACGTTGCCCTTTGCTTTGATGGTGTGGGCAATAATCATTGCCGGTTTTTGGCTGACATCCATCGCTTTTCGTATGGTGTCATAGATGTCATCCCAGTCATGGCCGTCCATCTCAAACAATTCCCAGCCGAATGACCGCCACTTTTCGGTGATCGGTTCGAGTGAAATCACCTCGTCGAGGGTACCGTCAATTTGCATTTTATTATAATCGGTGATGACAACAAGATTATCCAGTTTGTGCTGAGCGGCAAACATGGCCGCTTCCCATATCTGTCCTTCCTGAGATTCGCCATCGCCCACCACACAGAACACATTGTTTTTCCTTTTTTGCAGTTTGCTCGCCAGTGCAATACCCGTAGCACATGATAGCCCTTGCCCTAACGAACCGGCCGTCATATCAACACCCGGTGTTTTCACCTGGTCCACATGGCTCGGCAGATTCGTGCCGTTTTCGTTTAAGGTGGGGAGCCAGTCTTTTGGGAAAAATCCTTTATAAGCCAGCGCAGAATACAACACCGGCCCTGCGTGTCCCTTAGACAGGACAAATCGATCCCGATTCTCCCAGCGAGGATCTCCGGGGTTGACGTTCATGATTCTAAAATAGAGGGTGATGATCGTTTCAACCAGACTCAGAGAGCCACCCAGGTGACCACAGCCTGCTTTACAGATCGTATCGGTAATGATCCATCGAAATTCCTTTGCCAGTTCTTCAAGCTGTTCTTTGTTATCGATTCTTTCAGACGCCATAAAAAACCTCCATTTTTTAAAGCAATTGAGAAACGAGCCTACAAAAAGTAAGCCCAACATGATCATAGGTAAATTAGGATATGGATAGGCTATCTACTTTTTTTAACTTTTAAGAACTAAACAATTTCTTTACTTTCGGTTTCGTCACCTTCCCCATGGCGTTTCGGGGAAGATTTTCCAAAACCAGCAGCCGGGTGGGTACTTTGTAAGCCGCTATTTGTTCCTTTGCCCAGTTACGGAGTTCTCCGAGAGTTAAGGGACCATTCGTTTTAAGGACCACTGCTGCGCACACCCGCTCTCCCCATTCCGGATCCTCTAACCCCACAACCGCACATTCTTTGATATCAGGATGCGTTCGCAGCACCTCTTCAATTTCCAACGCAGACACCTTATAACCGCCGGTTTTAATGATATCCACGGAATTTCGACCAAGAATCCGGTAGTACCCGTTTTCTACCACCGCCACGTCCCCGGTGCTGAACCATCCTTTGTCAAAGGCTTTTCGGGTCGCCTCCGGCCTTCGCCAGTACTCTAAAAAAACATTCTCTCCTTTCACCTGGATCTCTCCGGTCACACCTTCTTTTTCAACCCGATTTCCAGACTCCTCAATAAGTCTTACATCGACCCCGGGCAGCGGCAATCCGACATAACCCGGTCTTCTTTCGCCGTGAAGCGGATTGGAGATACCCATCCCGATTTCCGTCATACCGTAGCGCTCAAGAAAAACTTGGCCGGTAATCGCTTTCCATTTTTCAAAAATAGACACCGGTAGCGCCGCAGATCCGGATATCATCAATCGAAATTGAGTACACGCTGTTGTCATTTTACCTTTTTTTTCCGGCGAGGCGTTTTTCCATGCTGAAATCAGCCGGACATAAACGGTGGGAACCGCCATAAAAAGTGTGTAGTCGCGTTGAATAAATCGATCCCACACCGCCTCGGCATCGAATTTAGACATCAACTCACAGGTAGCCCCGGACCATAACGTACACGACAGAATATTGATGATGCCATGGACGTGATGCAGGGGTAATACACCTAAAATTCGGTCATCTGGTGTCCATTCCCAGGCTTCCACGAGTGATGTAATCTGTGCGGTCGTACTATGGTGAGTGGTTACCACCCCTTTCGGCTTGCCAGTGGTTCCACTGGTATAAAGGATCATTGCCCTGCGGTGAGGGTCAATCTTTTGGAGTGATATCGTTTCAGTTCGCGGTATCTCGGTGGTTAAAATAAATCGAGATTTCTTTCGATGGGCAACCGGGCGCAACATGTCTGCAAAATCCGGATGAACAATAAGAATCTCTGCGTGCGAGTCACTAATGACATATTCCAATTCCGGAACCGGATGGGTGACACATAGCGGTACGGCAATACCGCCGGCCTGCCAAATTCCCCACTGGACAACAACATAGGTAATGCTGGGGGGAATCATGAAGGCGACTCTTGTTTCTTTGAGATCGTTTTTCCCATTTAGTAAAAACACAGCCAAATTTTCTGACGCAGACAGTAACTGCGCATAGGTGTAATTCCCATCCCTATCAACGATCGCCACTCGTTCAGATTGGAGAACAGCCCTGTCGATTAATGGAACGCCGGAATCGCGGTTCATCAAATGCTCCTAAATACAAGACATCGGAAATCGGGGAGTTGAAGATTTTCAAGCTTCTTTTTACAATTCGGTTCATAGTTACTTTAAAGACGTTCCTGGATCCGGGAATACACCAAGCGGGTTTCCGGAATCGGAACATCGGCTTTCTCAGCCAACCGTAATATAGCGTCACCAAAAAGATCGCCTTCATTCCGTCTCCCTTTTCGCTCAATATCCCTTTGGAAAGATGTTTTTGTTTCAAATTGGAATTGATTCGCCTTCGCAATGGAATCTTCAACGATACTTGGGGATAAGTGTATGCCTTGTTTTTCAGCGATCGCTACAATTTCATTCATAATTCTTCGCAAAGAATCTTTTGCCTCGGCATCGGCATACACGGCACCGATGGTTTTCCCTAAGTTCGCCGTTACCAGAGCATAGGCGGCAATGAAAACGAATTTCTCCCAGATAGCCGGAAAGGAATCGTCTTTCCATTGAAACGGAATCTTCATTTCATCAAAAAATTCGACGAGGTCTTTCGGTTCCCAATTCGGGAACTCAGGATCTTTTCCGCATAAAATAACGCCACCGCCCCCAATCTG
>JAHEHB010000005.1:0-23628 GCA_024644775.1 Deltaproteobacteria bacterium | reverse complement strand
CAATCTGACTAACCGTACCCGGTTTCTCGATATGGGTCCCCACATATACGCAGGCTGGCAGCACCATCCCCTTGCTTAGCTGAACTCTGATACGATCATAAATATCAACACCGTTTAAGAGCGGAATAACAATCGTATCGTTTGTAATTTTTTGTTTAAGAGAAGAAACGGCATTTTCTAAGTCGTAACTTTTAACACAAAGAAGACAAAGATCCGGAGAAGGTATTTCAGCGATGTTATCTGTTGCAAGTGATGGGTGACACACCATATTTTGATGTTCTACCGTATTTAGAATCAACCCTTCCGACCGGATCTTTTGTAGATGTTCTCCTCGGGCGATAAAGTAAACTTTCGTCGCATCAATCCTCTCCGTAGCAATCTTGTACGCAATCTTTCCACCGAAAAAACCACCAACCCCCCCAACCCCCATTATGCAGATGTTCGTTATGCCATTTTTCCGGTTAGGTGACATAGACTACCCCCTTAGAATACAAGTCCTATACTATCACGTTACCGTTTCTGCCAGCGTTTTTACGGCCTCCAAATAGGCAGACAACCCCCGAATAAAAATATCATTATGGTTGGCATCTGGAATTTTAAGCAGCGTTTTGGCGGTAGATGGGCATGTTTGGTACAATGCCTGGCCCTCTGAAAATGGAATGATATGATCCAGGGCAGCATGGATAATTAAGGTGGGCTTATCAAATGTCTTTATTTTATCGATGTTTCGAAATCCCTCCTCTTCCCTAAATCCAATCGTTTTCGTATCCACACCCAAAAGCTTTAGCAGCGGTCTTGCATAAGCAAAACCGCTTTCAATGATGAGCCCCGAAATCCTGTCCTCATAATTCCCAGCCAACTCTAATGCGGAGGCACTTCCCAGCGACCGTCCCATCACGATTAATGGCCCCGAATATCCTTTATTTGATAGCCAATGGATCGCAAACTCGAATATCTTATGACAGTCTTTCATCATGCCCGAAACGGTCGGATGACCGGTAGAACGACCATATCCACGATAATCTACAGGAAAAAAATTAATACCCATTCGATTGTAGGCCGGTCCGAAATCATCATAATCTGATACAATTTCACCGTTTCCATGAAAGAAAAGTACATTGGGTGCCGTCTTCTCCGCTAAATGAAACCGGGCACCGATTACCACATCTTCGTCAACGGCAATCGATACATCCGAAAACGATGAGGAAGGTCGAGAAACGCTGGTTTCGGCTCTGGGATGAAACAAAACCATGAGAACCTCCGGGCGATCCAGAACAGAATAATCGACTTTCATCGTTTATGTCGTTCCTTTCTCTGTAATTTTTCTTTACCGCACGGTTTATCCCCCCGGCATACCTCACACCGGTCATCACTGCACGTCTGGCATGCATAGCAGTCCCGACAGCTATGTTTCTTCAAATTTTCCGGATTCTCGTCAGGAACATACACCTTACCCGCAAATCCGGGGACTTTCACAAACGGCATACCACACCTCAAAAACAAAACGCACGGTGCTTAGCGCCTTCAGTCTGAGATCAGTCACTGAAGAATCTTAAAATCTTATCTGCTAAAATATACCTAATATTCTTCAATTTCAAGCCTTATACCGGATGGGTAACGTGAACAGCATAAATTCTTCAGTGTCTGCCTTTTGCCGCAGACCCACCGGGATATTTCTTGTGAGCGTTAAGCGTTGATCAAATTGGCGTGAAACCAAAACCGATTAAGAAAAACCGGGATTGCATTTGCGAGGTATCTTTATCTTAAATAATTAAATCAAAGGGTCGGTAGGATGATCGACTCAGCCTTCTTAAGATTGCTTCTGAAACCTTTGGAAACGACATTTATCCTCCCCCTTCGTTTATCTTCACACTCATCACAGAGCTTGCCGTCTGCGTTGATATATATAGCAAATGATGGGTTTCCACATTCATCGCAACAGTTTACTGGTATTTTTCTTTCTTGCATTTATCACCTCCATAAGCCCCCTACTCCTCTTCAAACATCGTGCCAAAGTTTACAGTTACACAATATATTTATTATCATAAATTTCAGGCAGTTATAATTTAGATAGAGAACGATTTTTAATTATATGTAAATTTTTACTCGCATCTAAGAACTAAATTACTAGTACGGGAGGTTTTATTTCATATCAGAATAAAATTGACGATTGGGTGAATAATTTAATATTATATATGAATAGTTGGATCACGAACCAAGCCAATCGAATAACGCGATATATTATATTGATCAGGAGAGGACCGAATATGCCGAAAAAAATCATCATCCCTCTATTCATTCTAATAGCGCTTGTTGTATTCTGGGGTATCAGGGATACAAATCTAAATCTTAAAATCCGTTTTGATCAGGCATACGGTTTGAAAAAGGAAGGCCGTATTCTATTTGAACAAAATCAAGTCGGCAGCGTAAAGAGCATCAACTATGGAAATAATGGAGTTTATACTATCGATATTGAGATTAGGAAGAATTTTACTAATGCTGCCACAGAGCACTCGAGGTTTTTTGTAATTGATGATCCACAGAGCAGTGGGACAAAGGCTGTGGAAATTGTATTGATGAAAGCGGGGGGCACAACGTTAAAAGACGGTAAAATCGTTGAGGGTTCAAATAGGGGAACTGCCCTGTTTGAAAAGCTGGAAACAGATATCGAAAAAGGCGTGGAGTATCTTAGAAGAGAGTTCAGTAGGTTTCAAACTGAATGGGAAAAGGTACCTGAATCCAGGGAATATAAGGATCTGAAAAGAGAACTCTCGGAACTTGCGTCTGAAATGAGTAAAGCGAGCGAAGAGACCCGTAAGAAAATCCAGAAAGAAATAATACCGTTGCTAAAACAGGAGCTGGAAAAGCTTAAAGAAAAGCTCAAAAAAATCGGTAAGGAGCAACAAACAAAACCATTAGAAATTGAGTTAGAGAGAATAGAAAAAACCTGAAATCATGGAGATTGGACGATGAAAGAATTGATCAAACGTATAGCACAGGCGATGGTTGATGATCCAGAACAGGTTTCGGTCAAAGAAGTTGAAGGCGATAGAACGATCGTACTAGAACTGAAAGTATCTAAAAGGGATATTGGAAAAATTATCGGGAAACGAGGTCGAAACGCAGATGCTATCCGTACACTTTTAAGCGCAGCGACAGCAAAGTCAAAGAAACGCGTAGTCTTACAGTTGTTGGAATAAAACTATTAGTTTTTTTGCATCACGGTTTTGCGCTAGATAAAGTAAGGCGCATCATAGGATCCGCACAAAATCAAGTGTCGTTAAATCTATAGGCACTCCTTAAACCTGTGTAAGTAACTACTCAACTATGGTAAAATAATTACATAATTGCCCGTGTTTGGTTCATTGGGTAGTTGCGATAAACCCGTATCATTCGTACATCTAAAAAAATATGCTATTTTTGCATGGTTTTTGCTTACAGATTGAGAGCAGATAGAAAGAGGGGTCTACTTGGTGCGATTAATATCGGAAAAAGGTTTTGAGGATGAAGAATATAGAGCTGACCTTACGTCTTATTTTTTTGCTCGTTGTTTTGTTAAACACCTCTTACTCAACTCCTGTGTTGTACAAAATAACGGATACGAGTGTATTGTGAGACAAATCATCGTTCAGTTATGAGGTATCAGTTTCATAGTCGTGATTAATTGATTTAAAAAAAAGAAACCAGATAAATATATATTGAGCACAGAAAGGATAAAAGGGAACTTTATGTCAAAACAACACCCTGAATGCCCACTATATAAACACGATAATTGCAGAGAATTTCATAACCCCACGTTATGTGCTGTCGTACGGGAAGACAAACTCTGCCTTAAGAAAAAACAAAAGCAAGAGGCAAAAGCGAACAAACATAACAGAGACGGGACAGGAACCGCCTCTGTTTCAGTTGCCCTCAAAGAGAACATTTGAAACGGGGAATCATTAAAAACCAAAAAAACGAATAAGGAGAAATTAAAGTATGAAAAATCTGAAAAACGATCTACAAGCTGTTAATAAAGAACTCAAGGCGCTTGTGAAAAAAACCGATAGCCTGATGAAAGCGTTAGCCAGAATTGAGAAGGCACAATCCCCTAAGGCAAAATCTGTGAAAAAACCTGTTACTAAAAAAACCACCCCGGTCAAGAAGACCGCAAAACTGACTGCTACAGATACGGTCATCAGTATCATTAAAAGATCCAGAAAAGGCGTCGATGTTCCAACCTTAATGGATAAAACCAGGTTTAACGAACGAAAAGTTAGAAATATCATTTTCAGGATAAACAAGCTGGGCAGAATTAAGAGAATACGCAAAGGAATTTATGTAGTTCCCTAACCGTATGATTTGGACCGTTGATGCAATGTTTTAATTGGGAGCAATTACAACGCTGTCACGAAAATAATTTTTAAAAAAAAATCTTTTTATAAGATAAACAATCTTTAATCAACAAACTTCAAGGCCGGGTCGCATTGACCCTGCCTTTTTCTTTTAGAACATATTTTTCGAAAAAACGCATAACATCATCCCATCAAATTTAGGATCCGCTTCAGGCGGCTTTCGGTCTTTCAATCTTCCTTAAATTACCACTCAAATCAGGCGAAGCTTCGCTACTCTATTAAAGATGTTTTAAGCAACTGAAAACTTGACGAACTGCCACCAAAATGGATAGAGTTACAAATCACACGTTGAACGTGGTTGAGACGAATCCATAGAAACGGTCGTATCGAGTGTCAGTAAGGAGACTTGGAAACGGGAGAAAAAGTTTTCGGGCACGAAGTGGAAATATGCTGAAATAAAAAGGGCGTTAAACGAGGAGACAAACGTGCAAAGTGAGCATTTGTCTGAATCTAAGTGTAAGGTATTGATAACGGCAGGTATTTCCGAGGAGGGGCTGAGCTACCTGAGTGGTTGCGGTTACGAGGTGTTAAATCGAGAGGGAAAGCGGCTCGATCGTGTCGAACGCTATATATCGGGATGTGATGCCGTTCTCACAAGAACAGAGAAAATCGACGGAAGGGTTCTTCAAGCCGGAAACCGGCTAAAAGTCGTGGCCAAGCACGGAGTCGGGGTCGACTGCATTGACGTCAAAACAGCAACCCAATTGGATATACAGGTCGTTAACGCTCCGGAGTCCAATACAATATCGGTTGCCGAACACACAGTATGTCTGATTGTCAGTCTCTCCAAAAATCTGATCCGCTGTCACAAAGCCATAGAGAAAGGAAACTATAACGACAGAGAGACCATTCGCTGCATCGAATTAAACGGGAAGGTTTTGGGCATCATAGGGTACGGGAAAATCGGTAAACTTGCCGCCCGGAAAGCGATGCACGGGTTGGGTATGAAGGTAATCGTGTATGATCCGGTCATAAGTGTTGAAGAAGTGCCCGGTGAAATCGAAATTGTGAATAATTTGCATTTACTCTTAGAAAAATCCGATTTCGTGAGTCTTCATGTTCCCTACAACGAAAAAACGGATAAAATGATTGGTTTGACAGAATTTCGGAAAATGAAGCGAAGTGCGTTTTTTATCAACGCTGCAAGGGGTCCGGTCGTCCATGAGGAGGAACTCCTTTATGCTCTCAAAACGGATTTGATCGCCGGTGCAGGTCTTGATGTTTTTGAGACTGAACCACCCGATTCGGCCAACGAATTGCTGTATTTGGACAATGTGATTCTGACGCCTCATAATGCCGCCCTTACAGAAGAGGCAAAACAGCGGATGGCATTGCATGCTGCAATGGGGATCCATGAGGTTCTTAGCGGGAAAAAACCGACATGGCCCGTAAACAACGTACGATTGGGAACATCTGATTTATCTGGATGAATCGACAAAAAAAGGAGTAAAAAGATGGATTACGATTATGCATTTGAGATGGCAACTTCCAATATCCGGTACGGCCATGGCACAACCCAAGAGCTGGGTATGGATTTGGCCGATATGGGAATGAAGCGGGTTATGGTCTTAACTGACCCAATTATGAAAAAACTGCCTCCTGTGGAAACGGCTTTAGAATCGCTTTCCAATCAGAAGATTGAATGCGCCCTTTTCGATCAAGTCCGGGTGGAGCCTACCGATACGTCTCTTAAAGAGGCGATCGAATTTGCAAAGGCTGAGACATTCGACGGGTTTGTTGCAGTCGGCGGAGGCTCAACCATGGATACCGCCAAGGTGGTAAATCTCTATTCCACATATCCACCGGGTGATTTTATGGACTATGTGAACCCGCCCATCGGCAAGGGTGTTCCCGTGCCTGGAGACCTTAAGCCGCTTTTCGCGGTTCCAACTACTGCGGGAACCGGTAGCGAGACCACAGGGGTTGCGATTTTTGACTTCGAAGAGATGCATGCAAAAACCGGTATCGCCCACAGGCGTTTGAAGCCCACCTTAGGCATTGTCGATCCTGAGAACACGAGAACCATGCCACCATTGGTGGCCGCTTCCACTGCGCTGGATGTACTCACCCATGCCATCGAGTCCTATACGGCAATGCCCTTTACCAATCGACCCCGTCCAGAACGACCGAATCTACGTCCTGCCTACCAGGGGTCTAATCCGATTAGTGATATATGGTCTTTGAAAGCGATGCAAATGCTGTCCGGGAATCTCGTCAAAGCGGTTGAAGATCCATCAAACGACGAAGCACGCGGAATGATGATGCTGGCTGCTTCTTTTGCAGGAATTGGTTTTGGAAATGCGGGTGTTACGCTACCCCACGGAATGTCTTATCCGGTATCGGGGATGGTAAATACATATCTACCCAAAGACTACCCACAGGATCACCCCATCGTCCCTCACGGTATGGCGGTGGTTTTAAATGCTCCGGCTGCATTCCGCTTTACGGCGCCTGCCTGTCCTGAAAAACACCTCCAGGCGGCAAAAGCTTTAGGTGCCGACATATCCGGGGCGACACTCGTAGATGCCGGTAACGTCCTCTCCGATCAGGTCATTGAAATCATGAGGCGGCTCAATTTACCAAACGGGCTCAGTGGCGTCGGTTATCGCCGCGAAGACATCCCCAAACTGGTGGAAGGCACCCTCCCCCAGCATCGGGTTATCAAATTATCCCCACGACCCGTCGGCGCTGAGGAACTCACGCAAATTTTTGAGGACGCAATGATCTACTGGTAATGTGTATTCATTGAGTCGGTAACTTTTTATTTATTTTTCTGCAGCAGGCATTGTAGAATTCCATATTTCACGGTGCAATTTCCATTGCACACCTTCCTGCTTCCATATGGCCATATACTTTCCTTTGTCAAATACTTGACCACCTTCACCGCCGAGTATGTATCGTCCCACCTCAACGGCCGTATCTCCAGACCCTTCCAACTCCACTGTTTCAAGCTTTGCCGGCTTGATTCCCATATCCATAAAAGCCTGCCAATATGCTTGGATGGCCTCTGTGCCTTTCACCAAATCACCCTTTGCCGGAATGAGGCGCCCACTATCTGTATAATGTTTTCCTATCCCCTCCGCGTCTTTCCGTAAGAAGGTGTCCATGTAATTCTGTTTGACGGCTGCAATCACATTGCTGAGTTCTTCGTTTAGAATAGCCATGACCACCCTCTTTTCTGAATCGATCGTTTCTGATCCGATTTGATCGTCTCCGATCTGATTTGATCGTCTCCGATCCGATTTGATCGTCTCCGATCCGGGATGACACATTAATTAAATCCGATTTTTATCCTAAATAATAATTAAAAGGCAAAATTCGTGCCAGGTATGGTTTTTGTATATAATTTGTTTATTTCTGGATGGTTACGCGATTCTGAAAAACCAGTACAAATAATATAAACTGTAAGGATTCCCGACGGCAATTGCGCATTACCTTAAATTAACTCCATATTATTAGTAGCTTGGAAATGCCAAATAAGATTGTAAAGGATTTCGACAATTATCAATGAAACCATGGTTTTGATCGGAAGTCATGGGATAAGATCAAGGAAGAATAAAATCTTAACCATTCCCATAAAAAAACATCGGGACAGGCATCCATACATTGAGGTTTTCGAGGATTAATCCGCCACGGCGGATGCCTGATGCTGAGATTGCACAAACGGGTACGTTTTGAAATTGGCTCAAATAAGGTCGTTATTCACATCTCACTCAAAGGTCAGCGGATACCGGCCGAATTCTCTGATGGCTTCGACCATCGCTACATAGTTTTTCGGGTTGACTCCGGAATGAACCGAATTGCTAGACATACAAATAAGCCCGCCGCCTTTACCCGCTTTTCTGATAACTTCTTTTGTTTCCTGCCGCACTTCCTCCTCGGTTCCCGACACCAGGCTGAACGCGCAGCTTACGTTTCCGCATAGACATACTCGATCGCCAAATTTCTCTTTGGCCTCTCCGATATCCATCCCTGCCATGGGATCGATGGGATGCAATCCATCGATATCGGTATCGATAATTACATCGTAAATCGGCCAGATGTTTCCGTCTGTATGTTTTACGCAGGGAATTTCTAAACGATGGGCATATTCAACCAGTTTCTTTAAAGGGGGAGCGAGAAACCTTTCTGTAAACTGACGGGACACCATCGGTTTATCCGTCATGGCCCAATCTCCGTTGATCCAGAAAACATCGGCGCCAGAATCTACACAATTTTTCATATATCTTAATTGGTAGTCCAATATGATTTCGTTGGCGCGATCGATCAGATCCGGGCTCTTCACCATTGCCCGAAAATAACCGATGTCTCCTAAAATATTCTCTCGACCCAACGCAAATATGTCCGTTACACCGACAATGATGGCTCTTTCTCCTTTAAACCGCTTCACCAATTGATGTAAGTGTTCATATCGCCACGGTAAATCCGGGTCCGGTGGTACATAGGTGTCAAGATCTTTTTCTGATTTGATTGCCGGCTCCATGGGAACCGGATTATCTTCTGTTGTATACCGGACGAGTCCCCCCCATTGATCCCGTTTAATTCGTTTGTTCTCATCTACGATCTCATAGCCCCAGGAGTGTGTCCGGTCGATAAACCGGGTCCCGTCTAAATCCATATGCTCAACAAATTCTTCTTCGGTGGCACCCGGCAGTATCTTATCTCTCACCGTTTTAGCAACCCTTTCAAAATGCGGGACGACATCCGGCTCCTGAAGTTTAAGAGCGGTCAGTACCCGTTCGAGACCGTTGAGTTTCTTCATGTTAATTTCCTCCCTTCATTCGCCTTCGCCAAAATACCCGGTAACAAGCTTCCAGAACGACTTTAGAATTGAACACAACACGGGAAAAGCGGGTTGGCTTCGGCGGAATTCCGTTGATATCCTATAGTTTTCTACGGAGCTTTAAGATTTTCCAATAAGCCCGGCTGCCGCTCTGGCTGCGCTGGGTCCGTCTTTCGCGTGCGCATCGGCTCCGATTTTCTCCGCCCATTCTGCGGTGGTAGGCGCCCCGCCAACCATCACCATAATTTTTTCCCTTAAGCCTGCCGCTTTCAAAGCCTCTATGGTTCTTTCGACATTCGACAGGGTCATCGTCAACAGTGAGGAGAGTCCAAGAATCTGAAAATCTCCCGTTTTAACCGCCGAGCAGAAGTCTGCTGGAGACACATCAACACCGAGATCCGTCACATCCCACCCATTGCCTTTCAACATCATAATCACAATGTTTTTCCCAAGGTCGTGGATATCCCCCTTTACGGTACCGATCAAGTATCTCCCCTTTAAAGCAGACCCTTCTTTTACCAAGATCGGTTCTATAAGTTCCAAGGCTTTGGCAACCGCATCTCCGGATACGATCAGCTCGGGCAGAAAGTATTCTCCGGATTCAAATAGGTCGCCGACTTTTTGAAGTCCCGGAATCAGCCCCGTATCCAAAATTTCATGAGCCGGAATATTTTTCTCCAGCGCTTTCCGGGTCAATTCAAACGCGGCATCGCTATCCCCCTTCATGATCGCTTTACTGAGTTCTTCAAAATCAGCCATATTCCCTCCTTTTAGCAACTACCAAGGTGTCAAATCTTGATCAGTGATAAGCGTCTCTACGATTTACAAAAAGCCGCTTTTTCACCACTGATAAATCGAACATCGAAAATTTGGGTATCGGATTTCGCTGCAACGCAACACGTCGAGGTGTCAATGTAACGAAACCAATGCTCATCCCATTAACGAAAGCGCGCTTTATTGTCAACATTGATCTTTTGCGCCTTTACGGTAACGTCAAAGTTCACATCAAGCCAAGCAAATAAAAATTGAATCTATTCCTTTGAATTTTTATGCAGGCAGGTTCAAATGGAGAAACGGAGATTTCTATCAGGCTTCAATCCTCATCCCTGTCTCCGCATCAAAAAGATGGGATTGTTTCATATCGAAACGTACCTTTATGGTTTCTCCCACGGTAGCGTTGAACTGACCATCTTCTCGAATGGTTACAACCGTACTTCCTATATCAGCCATTACAAGTGAATCGGAGCCCAGCGGCTCGATAAGTTCCACGATTCCCATAACAGATACAAAATTTTCTTCATCGCCGGTAAGCCGGATATGCTCCGGTCGAAAACCTAGGATATAGTCACTTCCTTCTCTGCAATATTCCAGCAGGGGAAATTGAAGACTCCCCACATTCAATATCAACTCATCATTATTGCGTGCAGCAGTGCCTTTGATGAAATTCATTGCCGGACTTCCCAGAAAACCGGCAACAAAACGATCAACAGGCTTATTATAAAGTTCAACGGGTGGGCCAATTTGGTGGATCTTACCCTCGTTCATCACAACAATGCGATCTCCCATGGTCATGGCTTCGGTTTGATCATGGGTGACATAGATGGATGTCGTCTTCAGTCTTCTCTGGAGTTTCCGGATTTCCCCACGTGCTTGCACCCTGAGCTTGGCGTCAAGATTGCTAAGCGGTTCATCAAAAAGAAAGAGAACAGGATCTCGCACGATGGCCCTGCAAACCGCCACCCGTTGCCGTTGTCCGCCGGAAAGCTGCCGAGGTTTTCTGTTGAGAAAATCTTCAATTCCCATCAACGCTGCGGCATCATTTACCCGACGCTCGATCTCCACTTTCGGTAATTTGCGCACCTGGAGCCCAAAAGCCATATTTTCATATACCGTCATGTGTGGATAAAGTGCATAGCTTTGAAAAACCATCGCCATGTTTCGGTCCTTTGCCGGAATATCATTCATTCGCCGGCCGGAAACGAAAATATCCCCTCGGTTTGGAAACTCCAGGCCTGCCAGCATCCGCAGTGTGGTTGTTTTACCGCAACCCGACGGACCGACCAGGGCCAAGAATTCACCCTCTTCTACTTTAAGATCAATTTCATCCACAGCGCAGACAGTGTCAAAATATTTCGAAACCTTTCGAAAAACAACATCACCCATGGGTGCCTCCTAGGAAGATGAAAACTACTTGATGGCGCCGGCAGTTAAAGCCCGAATTAAGTACCGTTGCATAAAAAACCCCACAACGAGGGCCGGTAGTATAATCAGGGTAGCAAGGGTCGCCATATCTTGCCAAAAAACCTGCATCTCTCCCATAGTTTCCGCCAAGCGAACCGGCATCGTGCGGGCATTTACATTCGTAAACATGAAAGCGAACATAAATTCATTCCATGCCAACAGAAAGACAAAAATCGAAGTAGCGGCGATTCCCGAAGACGCCAAAGGGAATGTAATCTTAGCTAAGATCCGAATGGCGCCGCAACCATCCATAGCAGCCGCCTCTTCAAGATCTTTTGGAATACCGTCAAAAAATGACTTCATCAACCAGGTTGCAAAGGGGATATTCAACGCCGTGTATATGAAGATAAGTATGATTTTTGTGTCCAAAAGACCAAGATATCTGAATACGAGATAGAGCGGAACCACGGCTGTGACCGGCGGAAGGAGACGAGTCGCCAACATGAGAAAAAGAAACTGTCTACTCCCCTTGAACGTATAACGGGAAAATGCATACGCGGCGAGTGATGAGACAACGATCGTCAACAAGGTGGTCAACACCGCGACCACGATACTGTTCCATATGAATGGAATGGCGGATTCATTTCCGAGGTTTAAAAACTTAATGTAGGGAGAAAAATCCGGCCATACCAAGACTTTTGGAGGAATACTGAAAATATGTTGTTCGTTTTTTACCGATGTTAAAATAATCCATGCGATGGGGAACAAACTGAAGGCGAGAAGTACAAAAATAAGCCCCCGTGCCCATGGATATTGAGGTATACCCGGTCCAATCTGTTCTTTTTCTAGTTTGCACGCCATCTTTCTCTAGTCTTGGTCCCGAATAAGCCGTAAGTAAAATAAGGCGACTCCCATTCCCAGAAACAGCAACACGACGGACGTAGCTGCGGCGCTGCCTACATCAAAATAACGAAAGTAGGTGCGTTGGATATAGAGCCCATAAGGCATGGTTGAAGTACCGGGGCCACCTTCAGTAAGAATGTAGGGAATGTCGAAAACCCGGAGTTTAAAAATTGTTTGAAACATGAGGGAAACCGCCAGCGGTGGAAGGATAAGCGGAAACGTGATGCGTCGAAATATCAGAACGCGGTTCGCACCGTCTACCGCGGCAGCTTCGAACACATCATTCGGTAAAGCGGTGAGTCCGGCAAGCAGTATCATGGTCACAAATGGTGTTGACCGCCATACTTCGGTAAGGATAATCGCCCAAAAGGCAGGCGCTGTTTCAGCCAACCAATTTATTTTAGCGATACTAAAAATGCCGAGTAGGAAGTTTACGATACCGATATCTCGATCCCACATCAGGCGCCAGCCAAGTCCCACTGCAATGGGCGCAACCATATAAGGAGTGATCAGAAACGCGGTCAACAAACGTCGACCTTTTACCAATCCGTATAAAAGCAGGGCGCTGGCCAGCCCTAAAATGAATTCGAGCGCGATCGTAACAATCGTAAAGCCGATACTGAAGCGGGTAACCTGCCAGAAATCCGGATCCCCTGTAAACAGCTTAACGTAATTTTTAAACCAGACAAATTTTTTAAGATGAGGTGTTGTCAGCCGCCACTCGAGGAATGAAAGACGGATATTATCCAGCGTTGGGTATATCAGAATCGCCCCAAGAATAATAAAGGCAGGGGCGATCAGCAAATACGGAACAAGCGCTTGCTTCCGTGCCGGCGTCAGCCAGCTTTTCCGTTCCAAGTCAAATTCTCTCGTCAACGCTTCGGTGTCATTTTTTTCCATATGTCAAATAAGATAAACTCGTAAAAAGTCCTAAAACCGTCATGCTGGACTTGATCCGGCATCCAGAATTCATTGAATTTACTGGATTCCGGCTGCAGTTTATCCCGTATTTCATACGGGGCCGGAATGATATAAAAACCTGTTTTTCGACTTTTTGCGAAACCATCAAATAACAAGCAGGGAAGGAGTTGAAACAGGCGACATCCCTACTGGATCATTGAATTGATTTGGCGACAGGCGTCTTCCAGTGCCTGTTTTGCTGTCTTCTTTTTCTGCAGGAAATTAGTGACTTCCTTCGATGTTATATCACTGATTTCCGCTGCACGGGGATGCTTGACGGGTCCAAATCCTCTGCTGAGAGCGGTTAGCCAGGCTTCAGCCACCGGGAATTTCCTTTTAAACTCCGCATTGTTATAAACAGATGCCCGTACCGGTCCATTCGCCCAGTTTAAGGCGCCCCGGAGCTGATTCTGCTTATTGGTCATCGCCATCATGAGCTGCCAGGCCGCCTCTTTGTTTTTACTGTTTTTATCCATCAAAGCATACCAGCCACCGTTTAAGCTGCGACCGATATTTTGACCGTCTATAGAAGGCACCAGAAACCAACCCAGTTCACTGGCTACCTGGGACTTTTCTGGATTGGTCATCAGGCCCCAATAGGGTGAGAAATAGACTCCCATGGCGGCACGTCCCTGCATCATGGCGGTACGGTACTCATCACGGCCATAGGCGAGCATATCCGGTGGCGCCCAGCCTTTTTGAAAAGGTGTGCCAAAGACTTCGAGCGTCTTAATGGCCTTGGGGTCACTCAAATTACACTTTTTTCCTTCTTTGCTGAGAACACCAAGACCGGAGCTATGGAGATACCGCAAAAAATCTTGCTCGACGTGAACCCCTGGCTTGCCCCGTTGTACAACACCGTAAATTTTCCCCGGCTCATTCAATTTTTCGGCCGCTGCCAAAAATTCATCCCATCTCTTGGGGATCGTAATTCCCTTCTTTTCAAACAGGTCTTTCCGGTAATACACAATTCCCATACCGCACCGGTATGGAATCGCATAGGTTGTTCCCTCCACACGGGTCTCACCCCGCAGCGAAGCAATAATGTCCTCGTAATCATAGTCTGCAGGTATTTTGGAGAGATAATTATCCAGGGGTTCCAGAAACCCAATCGTCTCTGAATTGATCCAGGGACCGATCCAGGTAACCACATCAAATTGCCCCCCGCCGGAAGCAAAGGAGAGGACCGCTTTGTCCTTAATTTTTCCGTAAGGTGATGTCACAACGGTAACCTTAATCCCCTTTTCTTTTTCAAGATCGGCTACGACACCTTTCGGGCCTCCCATGGCCTTAAACAAGGTGGGATGAATGAGAAGCGTTACTTCTCCGTCTGCTCGCACAGAGGTGTTAACTCCTAAGATAAGAGTGAAAGCAACAAACATTACAAACCATTTATCCAATCGTATCATGGCTTCCTCCTTTTGCTGGTTCTGAAATGATTTTAGTCACCGCTTTGGTGATACCGTACGTCGGAATAAAAAGCGTGTGGCTTCCCGGTCCTCCGGCAACGGCGATGAGAATACTATCCGAATCATCGACGATGGGGACAGGACCCGGGTATTCGGTCTCATAACGGTGCTTACGTTTGTCCCGAACGCGCATGGCCGCTTCTTCGGAAAATCGATCCATGGTTACCCGGGCACGTTCAAACAGCGCCGCCTTGACCTGCTGCTTATTCCAGCCATCTTTTTTGAAAATCTCCGCATGGGCGCCGCTAATCACCACCAAAACCTCACCACCGCCCTGTGCATTATTCGAACCCGGGTAAGACATGGTTTCTGCGATCATGTGGACGATACTTTCCGCCGCATCGCTCACAAAATCGTTTACATTCACCGGAGCGTCTGCTCCCACAGCGGTCACCGTACTGCTTTCCTTTGAGAACCCACGCTCGACGTGAAGCGGTACCCAGGGACTGATGGATTCGGCTTCTGCAAAGCAGGCTGAAAACTTACCGCCGTGTCCGAAAGTCGCCATATCCGTCTCTCCGGGAATTGCACCACCAATGCACATGGCAGCAAGGCGAACCGCCCGGCCGATGGTGGCATTCGCTCGAAAACCGGGTCCCAAACAGCCGCTTCTAGAATGAATTTGAAGTCGCTCCGCAATAGGGCCATTTATGATCAGAAGCGGTGAGGCCAACTCGGTTGTCGTCTGTATCGCTAAGAGGTTGAATTCGGCCTCCAGAATGGCTTCTACCGCCGCTAAGACCACTGGAAAATACGCCGGTTTGCATCCCGCTGCTACGGCACAGATGGCCACCCTCTCCACCGTTACGTCAACCATAAGGGGGGCCATCAAACCCAACACACGATCTGCCGGAACGGGTGAATACTTCAGCAGTTGATCCACCGCGCGCCGGGTCGGTGGTATGATGGGTAACCCATCTCCCAATTCCCCATCCATTGCAACATCGAGAAGGGATTCGGTACCATGCGGTAGCGTCGTTAATGTATTTTCCAGCATCGTTTATTCAATCTTTCTTGTCACGGCTCTGTGATTGATGGCACCCGGTGCGAAGAGAGAATTTGGTCCGGCTCCGCCATGAACCATGATATGGATATCGCCAACATCCTCAACCACAGGAACGGTTGCCATCTCGTTTGTGTTCGTACCGTAGAGCATCTTCTTCAAGGGGCTCCATCGTTCTCTGGATTCAGGCGGAAACGCATGAACCGGTATTCGGTATACCTCATAGATAAACCGCCGCACCATATGCTTATCAAACCCGCCCTGTGATACCTTATTTGCATGGGCAGGGCCAAATATAAGCATATGCTGGGCAGGACCGAACATGGGCCGGTTACCCGAAGTTGCCATTTGGCTACCAAAATTGGCCAGAATCCCCTGGGCACTCAGTGCGCTGTGGTCATCTACCATCTGCATCGGTTCCACAGTGAACACGGTTACAACGTTATCCGTTTCACGGAAGCCTCTTTCAACGTGATACGGCTCCCAAGGGCTTTGCGCCACATTTTCAGTGATGGCATCTGCAATTTTGGATAAGTGTCCCTGACATGTGGCGCCCCGACTTCCGGGCTCCCCCATACAGTTATACATGATGAGTCTCACAGCCCGCGCAATGGTGGCGTTCGGACGCCACCCGCCGGCACTGAGATCTCTCCCGTCACTCATCCCGATTTCTTTCGCAACGGGTCCGTTTACGATAATCAACGGAAAAAGCGTGTGAGCGGTTGTAACAACGTGGTTGACCCGGTATTCTTCCGCTTCCATCGCTTTAACGACGTTAATCAATATTGGCATCGCGTCAGGCGAACATCCTGCCATTACGGCATTGGCTGCGACGCGTTCAACAGTAATATCGGCCATCCGAGGCATCAGCCGGGCGATCAATTCATTACCGGCTTTCCCTGCCGCCAACACAAACTGTTCAACCAGTTTCGGGACCGGTGGGATAACCGGAAGGCCGTCCGTTAATTCAAGCTCAATGAGTCTACGATTGGCCTCCGACACATCGCCATCCACAACCATCGTGGATTTCCACTCCGTGTCCTTTTTTCCTCGATGATTCGAATCACCTTCGTCGCGTTTTAATTCAGCAATCACCGTATCGATGCTTTCCCGTGCTAGTTTTTGTAGCTCCTCACCCCCTTTATGAGCAACCGTGTCATCCACCAACAGAAGCCGGAGTTCAGGAAGCTTATATGCCCGTCCATAACTTCTGGCGGCCATCTCAAAACCCCTACCCACTACCGCAACCGTAGGGATACCCCTTTTTTCCAATTCAGCGGTGTCGTGGATACTCCACGAAGTGCACCCCCCTCATACGCCAAAGCCGGTTACAACCGCATCACAGGTTGCCGTAATTTCGTCGAGCATCTCAGAACCGGCACTTTGGGCGGAATATTCTTTTTGCCAATAGGTAATTGAGTTCTGACATTTCGCCGACAAAGCGTCTCCAACATGTTGGAGAAATTCACCGGCATGGGGCATATGATTATCGAGCAAACCGATTCGAAGATCTTCAACCCTACCAACGCCTTTGAAGTAGTCCTCTCCATTACCCCCTCTGGAGATACCGGCTACCGGATTGATAATTTCAATATGATTGTTCATGCACGTACTCCTTTTATTTTTTGACACAAGTTTCGCCCCCCCGGTTTTACTCGGGTGCCCTGTTGATGTACGTCTTGCATCCATTCACCGAGAAAGAGGGGTGCGAAACTTGTGTTTTTGTTTTGGAATCATATCATAACAGGGTATTTTCGGTTTACAACCCCCGCAGCTTTACACCCTGGGATACAAGCTCCTTTTGTAGCTTTCTGATGTCGATGCTTCGCAATGGGATGCGATCTTTTGCACATAGGGCTGCCGCAACCCCAGCCGCCTGACCGACCTCTATGCAGGTGGGCATCTCTCGGATAGCCCCTTGCGCCTCGTGGGTAGCCGACATACAACGACCGGCGACCAGTAGATTGTCAAACCCCTTGACCAATATGGATCGGAGGGGGATCTCGAACCAATCGTCCGGTACGATAAGCTCGTGCAACACCCCTTTCCCATCCGGGTTATGCATATCGATCCAGCTTGTGGTGCACCCAACACTGTCTTCAAACTTCTTGCCACCGAGTACATCTTCGCGGGTAAGCACATAGTCACCGATGATCCGTCTGCTTTCACGAATACCGATTTCCGCAGCAGTCGATGCGATGACACATCTTTCGCACCCCGGAACATATTTCCGAAAAAACCGATAAACCTCTAAGGCCTGTCGCCTGGAAATGATCTCGGCCCTGGTCAACTCTTCGACATCGAGGGGGTTCATATTCGAAACATGGGACATAACGAAGCCGAGAAGCCCCTCAACCCATTCGAAAAAGAAAATTCTCCCTCGGTAAGCGAGTCCCTTGACCTCTTGTCTGAATATCCCGGAAAGTGCATCCCAATCCGCTGTTTTCAAAAGCTCGTAATCAATATTTCCAAGCTGAAAAATGAGGGTCATCGGCTGGACGAGACCATCCGATTTCCGACCGATGTCGTACCGCGCCCCTGCCAGAGCGGAGACCGTTCCATCGCCTGTAGCATCGATATAGGATTGGGCTTCTACCTTTAGAGGTCCTTGTTTTGTCACAATAGAAAGGGCCTCAATATGACCATTGACGGTATTGACCTCATAAACCGTGGCATGAAGGAGCAGATGCACCCCGGCCTCTTCACAAAGATCGAAGGCAACATACTTCATCATCTCAGGATCGAATAGGTCGCCTCGGGAAGCTTCGTAGGTATCGAGACGTTCACGTATCTCTCTATATAGCCCCTGGATTACGGGTTTTCCCTTCACATCCGGGCCGGCTTGAAAACGGCCGACGAGGCCGGCAGTAGCAGAGCCCCCCAAAAAGCCGTAATTCTCAATGAGATAGGTATTGACACCCAGTCTTGCAGCGGCGACTGCGGCAGCCAGACCGGCGACGCCGCCGCCTGCAACGGCGACATCAGCGGTGAAAACTTTTTTATTCGCACGATCGCTCGTCTCCAACATCACCTTTCCTCCTTTCGAAGCATCCACTGGCTCACTTCGTCCAAAAGATCGTCGCTGTTCCCCTCTTCGAGTCTTAGGCAAAACTCCTGTCCTTTCCCTTTGTACGATTCCATTGTATCGGCAAACACCGTCTCTGGATTCTGAATCCCCAGTATCGCCAAAGGCCTTGGACTCAGCAGTCCTCCAAGCTGGGCAGTAATTAAGGGTTGGCCGTTCGACAGGCTCAGCTCGAACATGGGGTCAACGAGTATTACCCCCGCTACCCTCTCGTCTATAATTCCGGCAACAAGCGCCCACATCCCATAGATACCGTTCCCGAAAAGAAAGATTCGATCAGGATCGATGATATCTTTTCTCAGACACAGGTATGACACAACGCGTAGGATACGAGCGGTGGCGTTTGCGTGCGTCTCATCGGGATCGATGTCCGCGCCTACAATCTTTGTGCCGGCTCCGGCTGCCTTCCGGACCCATGGAATATCGATCAGTTCAGAGGGCTTCCCAGCATGTGAAAAAATGATTGACGCCCGTTCCGTCGACGTCTCTGAACGGATCAAAACGCAGGGTATGTTTCCATATACCTCCAGCTTGGGAGTCGGGCTGCCCATCTCCTTAAGATACAATTCCTCTCTGTACAAACCATGAGCCGTGTCGATCCTTAGTGTAATGGTGTCAGCGCTGTATGGGTCTTTGATTGTAAATCCGATGGCGTCGATAAGGCTGTCGCGGTCCATTTTTCTGCTCTCCTTTTAGATACTTAAGGCGTTATATTGGCAAATAGACTGAAGGTTTCAAGATTATTACCTAATATGAAATTGTTAGGCTTGACAAGAAAAATTAGTATTTTCCCAGAGCCTCACGAACAATCTCTCCCAGTTGATGATACTTGATGGGTTTGGACAGATATTTATGAATTCCCAAGGTCTTGGTTTTTTCAATTACGTTGTTAATATCAAAACCGGTCATTAAGATGATCGGAATATCAGGGCGAATAAGAAGCATTTTCGCGGCCAGTTGACTTCCGGTCATAATAGGCATCGTTTCATCTACAAATACAAGTTTAATTTGATGAGGATCTGAGCGAAATATCTCCAGGGCTTCCGGACTGCTCGTGGTGCCTTCTACAATGTACCCCAGTTTTTGAAGCACTCGTGTGCCGATACTCACCAATGATATCTCGTCATCGATGAACATAATCCTCACACATACGCTAACAGCGCCATTTGGACCTTTCTGAATTGGAGACTCACTCAACAACGTTTCACAATTGTCTATAATGGGAAAAAAGACCTCAAACGTCGTTCCCACATCGATTTGGCTTTTCACGGTGATGGCGCCCTGGTGGTTCTTGACAATCCCGTGAACTGCCGACAATCCCAGCCCCGTGCCCTTCCCTACCGGTTTGGTGGTGAAAAAAGGGTCAAAAATTTGGTCCCGAATATCTTTTTGAATACCGCAGCCGGTGTCCTTGATGGTCATTTTCACATATTGGCCGTGTTTTATATCGTGCAGGGTTGAAAATTGAGAATCTACTTCAACTTCATCCAGGCTCACCTCCAAAACACCTCCGGTAGTTTCCATAGCATCGCCGGCATTCGAGCATAGATTCATGATGATCTGGTTGATCTGCGTCGGGTCGGCCAAAATGGTGCGATTGTTTACGTTGATCATTGAACGGATCTCGATGGTGGTCGGGAGTGCGGATCGCAACATTTTTAAAGCTTCTTTTACAAAGGAACTAATACGAAGGGGGCCCAAAACCTGCTCTCCTTGACGGCTGAAGTTAAAGATCTGAGAAATAAGTGATTCTGCCCTTTCTCCGGCCTGCATCGCCAGTGCCAGATCCTTTTTGCTTTGACTGTGTTCGGGCAGTTGATCTTTGACCAGGGTGATGTATCCCATCATCGAACAGAGAATATTATTAAAATCATGAGCGATACCACCTGCCAGCGTTCCCACAGCCTCCATTTTTTGAATTTGACGGAGTTGGCCTTCAAAGTATTCCTGTTCCTTTTTGGCCTTTACCTGCTCGGTGATGTCCTCAACACTGGACAATATGTGAGGTTCACCATTTTTATCAAGAACCAGACCGGAGAGTCGAACGGGCACGCGGTATCCATCTTTATGGAGGTACTCCTTTTCATAGGGACCATAACGATTTGTTTTCTCCAGCATTTCAAGCTGCCGTTGCTCATCGTCCGCATAGTCACGGGGTGTAATTTCCTGATTTGTCAGTTGAAGAGTTTCCTCGACGGTTCGACCGATAATCATCGCGTAAGCAGGGTTCACGTCAACCAATTCTCCGTTTAACCGGCAAAGCGCCAAACCGATGGTGGCTTTTTCAAAAAGCATGCGGTAATACGGCACCTTTTCCTCACTTTCCTGAAGCGTGTTTTCGACTGGCTCCCTTAACGAACGATCTCTTTCCAGCACCTTAATCCGTTGTTCCAATTCCTTGTAGGTTGGTTTTCTTTTCATTTGGAATTCCCTCAAACAATGATAATAAACATGAAACTGTGTGATAATCGATAAAGCATATAGTGCTTGAAGCGTCCCAGATTTAAAATCATATTGACTAAAGACCATATTTTTTCAATTTGCGATAAAAGGTAACGCGATGCATCCCCATCAGGGCAGCGGCCTTTTGTTTTCTAAAATTGGCATCATGTAATGCCTTTAATATACGATCTTTCTCATTTGTGAGTTGCAATATACCGTTTTCAGAAGGGTTTTGGTGTTGTTGTAAACTCTCTGGCAGATGATGCGTTTTCAAAACCTCATCTGAACTAACGGCAGCAGCGTACTCAATAACATGTCTGAGCTCACGTATGTTACCCGGCCATGAATACTTCATCAGACATTGAAGTGCGTTGGGTGTAATGCCTTGGAGGTATCGCTGCTCCTTCTCATTGAATTCTTCAATAAACCGAGAGACCAACAGGGGAATATCGTGCATTCGCTCTTTTAAGGGTGGTAAATGTATCCGCACAACATTGAGCCGGTAATACAAATCAGGCCGAAACTGTCCTTTGGTAACAAGATCTTTTAGGTTCTTGTTCGTCGCAGCAATAATACGAGTGTCTATTTCAATGGTTTCTGTCCCACCGACCCGTTCAAAGGTTTTCTCTTGCAGCACACGCAGTAGTTTTCCTTGGAGTTCATGAGGCGTCTCGGCGACTTCGTCCATTAAAAGCGTCCCCTTCTGGGCTAATTCGAAGCGGCCCTGCTTTTTTTGGGTCGCACCGGTAAAGGCTCCCTGTTCATGGCCGAAAAACTCGCTCTCCAACAGGTTTGGTGAAATGGCAGCACAGTTCACTGCGTGAAAAGGGCCTTGTGACCGGCGACTGCGATCATGGAGTTCTCTGGCTACCAACTCCTTGCCAGTTCCTGTCTCGCCGTCAATGAGCACACTCACATTTGTGGAAGCCACTTGTTCGATCATTTGAAAAATCTTTGCCATTTTCGGATCGCTACTGATCATATTGCCAAAGAAGAAACCCCCATATTTTTTTCGCAAGAGCTCTTCTTCTTCTCTCAAGTCTTGAAAAAGAAGCAACATGTTGTTTTCTGACTGTTCGCCGCTCATGGGAGTCATTGAAAGGCGAACGGGAATCTGATCAGACGAAGGGGATACGATCCTTGTTTGTGTACCGGATACCTTTTGTTGGGCCTTCCAAAGTTGTACCAATGTTCCCGATGGCCCGGCAAAAGAAGCCCCAAGTATGGAACTAGCCGGCTTTCCGGTTGCGTCTTCTTCCCGAATACCAAGCATTGTGCATGCTTTTGAAGAAATCAATTGCACCCGAAAATTCTGATCTAACACGATACATCCTTCCACAATATTTTCGAATGTGGACTTCAACAGATCATAGGCCTTTTGCCGTAAAGAAATTTCCTGTTGCAGTTGTGAAAAAAAACGAAGGGTGTCGAAGGACCGCTTGACCACTCCTTTTAGTTCATAAATCTTCACAGGTTTCCGCAAAAATGTCTGAATCCCGAGGTCATAACACCGCTTGATATTCTCGTCGGTGGGAAAACCGGTTATTACGATAATAGCGTAGGGCGAGATAACTTGCGGTCTTAATTGTTCCAACACGGCAAAACCATCCATCTTAGGCATGGATAGATCCGTAATGACGACCTGGGGTTGATGCGCAGCAAATAGCGTCAAGCCCTCCTCCCCATCTTTTGCAGACCATATCTGATATCCATCACCGGCCAAGTTCTTCGTAAGCATATCGGCAACAAATGGATCATCTTCTATAATGAGAATCCTGTCCATGGAGCCTCCCGTTGCATTTTGTTGCACTATTTTGCAAGATTATGACAAAATGTTGCATATTGTTGCATTCCCGTCAAATTCTATTTCTGATTTTCTTCTCTCATGCTGATAAGAAACCGTTTTTATTTCTGTAGATTTAAAATATAGTTTGTTTTTAATAAGTTACGATTCCTGAATAGGCATAAATCGTGCCAGGAAAATCCCAAATCATCAAGATATCTTTCAATTCCTTTATCGTTTACCGTTTGAACCGTTCCGCGAAATGTTGCATTTTGTTGCAGCGCAGGGTGATTACGGCCGTCTTTCAGAGACGTTGTTTCACATAAATATTTGTAATAACTTAGTTTTTATGAATTGGCACAAGCTTTGCTTTAGGGAGAATAGCGTTCAGAAAAAAGGAAAGACAGGCTTTTAAGAAAAGGAACGGTAAGGGATGAAAGAAATATACAAAAACCCAAAACACACTGAAGGAAGAAAGGAGATCGTCATGATCAAGAGAATCGGGATAATTCTATCTGTATTATTTATTGCTACGGGTATCGCTATTCATCTAACACCTTCCCTAAATACATCTATAGTTCATGCGGCTGACGGTGGTGCGGCTGATGGTGGCGCAGCTGATGGT